>JBHLOF010000014.1:0-53211 GCA_048940805.1 Promethearchaeota archaeon | reverse complement strand
AAAGTAGGTAATAATACACCTAATCCAATGTATAGGATCAATTGATTTAAGTTAAAGCTACTTATAGATGGCGCAGATATAAAAGTACTAAAAAGAAATAGTATCGATTCAATAAAACTTAGTAATATAAAGCAAAAAATAATTTTACTTAGAAGCATTAGATTAGCAGATACAGGGGAAGAAAGTAAGCCACCTATTGTCCCTGAGTCTTTTTCTTTAACAAAAAGTTTCGTCATGATATAAACAAGAGTAAAAAAAATAATAAGCCAATTTTCAATGATAAAAATTTCTAAAGGCATATTTTGATATTGAGTCCCAAAATTATAGACTGAAGAAAAAATAAATATTGAGATTATATCAAAGAGAAAAATAGAAAATAAGTCATTAATTTGTCGAATTTCAGATTTTAAATCTTTGAATAAAATTACTTTTAATAATTTGAATTTTAATTTAAAGCCTAATTTCTCACTTTTCAATAATTAATCACCTTAGTTAAAAAAATGATTTAATTTCTGATTCATTAAATTCCTCTCTTGTAAGAGTTTTATTGATTTTTCCCCTCTTTAATACAAGTACATTATCACAAATTTGAGGGTATACCTCAATCTTATGTGTTGTAAGGATAATCGATATTTTTTCATTTTCTCTTAGTTCTTTAAGAAAATCAATCAACACTATGGTAGCTTTGTAATCTAAACCTGAAAAAGGTTCATCTAAAAATAAAATCGAGGGATGGTGGAGTATTACCCTTATTAAATCTACTTTTTGTTTCATCCCATGTGATAAGATTCTAACCGGTTCGTTGATCCAATCCGTTAAATTAAATTTTTCACAGTAATAATCTATTTCTGATGAGATATTTGCCTTGTCAAAATTTAAATGTAAATTAGCATAATATTTTAAATTTTCAAAAATAGTTAGTTCTTCAAATAGGAAGGATTCATCAGTAGTAATTCCAATATTTTGTCTTAAGATACTAGAGTTGTCCTTATAATTCATTCCACTTATTATAACTTCTCCAAAGGTAGGTTTTAGCAATCCAGATATTATTTTAATCAAGGTTGTTTTTCCTGCACCATTAGCTCCTGCAATTCCAAATATTGTGCTTGCCTTTATTTGAAAGGTTAATTTTTTAAGTGCAAAGAAATACCCAAATTGTTTAGATACATCTGTACAACTTATTATGGTTTTATTGGTCTTTACCATATTATCTAACCATTTGAAAATTTCAAGATTTAATAAAAAGAAGAAATTAAAAATTAAAAAAAAGCTTAATGAATTAATCGTTTGTGTTTTGAGGTTTATCAATAATAATAGAATTGCTATTCAAAGAGCTCCAATTACCCTCTGTATCCTAAACCAATGTGATGTAATTTTTTATTCCGACTGAGTTTAGAATCCAGTTATTGTACTTCATTTATGCAGATAATAATCAATAATCAAAATTAATTCAATTTAAAACAAATAAGGGGAGATTTGATATCTACAGATTATTTCTTATAAAAAAAGATCTTAATATTGAGGGGATTATTCCAGCTAAAAAAAGAAAGAACCCTGTAATAAAAAAGAAATCTTGAATAATTCCAAAAATCGGTGGAATAATAGCTCCTACGAGAATGAATGAAAGACCTAAATGAATTATTGTCTTAGAATTAAGTTTGAAAAAGTAACCAATTCCTTTGTTAAATTTAAAATTTCTTGTAAACTTGTAAAAGGAGGAAAATATGGATATAAAATAAATTCCAATAATTGGATTTATCCAAATACCATATATAAACAACAATAGAAAGGAAAAAACTGATAATACTAAGATCCCTATAATTATCAATAAACCTATCCATTTTAAGTCGATATATTCCCATAAAGAACAAAATGTAAGGGTTACAGCTAAACCAACCGCTAGAATCAGAGTTGTGACAGTAAAGAAATCCGGTCCGATGACAATCTCGTTTATAGGTGTAAAAAATGACAAAAGATTGGTTAGCGGGGTAATAAAAAGTCCGAAAATGCAAACAAAGGCTAAACCATATAAGAATAAATAACTCAAGTAATCGAATAGAAGTTTTATGTTTTTATATTCTTCCATGGCATAATCCAAAACAATATATATTACATAAAGAGAAAAGCATGTTAATATTAATCCGAATATTGCAGTCCAAGTTATCAATTCGTTCGTTCCTGTAAAAGAATGAAGTGGTGAAATTCCACCCCGAGTAATTAATGTAGAATAGACAATTGATAAGAAAATTATAATAATATTTATTTTTATCAAATTCTGGTTCTTTTTTTTAAAAATTATAGTATGAAAAAATGCTGTACTTAAAAGCCATGGAACAAGTGAAGCCGTCTCTACTTGATCCCAACCCCAATATCTCCCCCAGTTTAAAGCAATTTTGGCCCAATAAGCCCCCAAACCAATACTCAAAGTAAGGACTAACCAACCAAATTTTACAGAAAAATCGTAAAAATTTTGCTCATAAGAATTCATTAGTTTTGAATCCCGAGTAAAAATTTCTGCTAAAGTTATTGTAAACGGGACCAAGAAAATAGCATATGCTATAAATGTAAAGAATGGGTGCCATATCATAAATGGTGACATAAGAATAGGATCGAGACTAGGATGTAAACTTGGATTCCCATTTGGGTAAATTGGGGGTGAACTTATTCTAAAAGGATTCAAATTGAATAAGATTATTAGAAATACGATTGAAACAATCAAAGATAACAGAACTGAACGAATGAAAATCAAATCTTCTTCATTTCGATTTTTAATTCTATAAAAATAAATAATAATTGAATTGAAAACCATCCAAGTCAATATCGAGCCATTTTCCCCCGCCCAGATGAAAACTATTTTATAAATGAGAGGTAATGCTGAATTGCTATAATTCATAACATATACGATTTCAAATATATTATTTAGAAAACAATACATCAAGAGTGTAAATAAGAAAAGAGTAAGGATCATATTGAGAGAAGATAATATTTGATAATTTAATTTTTTAACAACAAGCAAGATAAAATCGACAATTAATACTGCAATTAAAACAATTACAAGAAAATTCCCAAGGAAGGATATAACAATTATTCTAATGGTAATATCTAGTATATCCAAAATTAGAGGGATGAATATAAACAAACAACTAATTACCCCTATATTAAAAACTATGTTTTTTTTGGTGGAAAGATTGGTTAGCTTCATAAAAATTATCTAAAATGGATAAATTCCAGAATTTTAATAAACATTTTGTCTATGGAAATAAAAAAGGGTAATTTTTGCCTTCATATTTTAAAAAAATAATGATTTTTAGATTATAGCAAACAAATTTTTAAATATTGTATATATTTTAAAAAAAACATTCACAGATTATTTGAATTGATAAGAAATATGAAAAAAAAAACTCTTGTTCTATTTTCAAGTATTATCGGATTATTATTTGTGTCGATATTTCTTTATGGATCTAGTCTCCCACAATATGGTGATACTCATTCAGAGGCTTTCTGTCACCAAAATACTGCTGGATATACAATTTCTACAAACGTAAGTTCTCCAATCTCAGCTAGCGGGTCAACAACAATCAATTTTAGCATCACTGCCTCAGGATCTAACTTATTTATTCAGGCTCATCCTAATGCTGAAGATAATGCTGCTTTTATAATTCTACCAACTACAGCCAGAATTAATGATAATGGGCTATATGATAATGATCTTACGGGTGATATGATGGTAGTGAATTTCTCCGTCACAACTCCTTCAATTAATGATTATTATGTGATTTTTATTATAGCTGGAGATAATAGTACTAATCCTCCACCTTTTGCATTTTTGGAAATTGGTATTAGTATAGGTGGAGTAGCACCACCAGGATTTGATTTTTCTAACTTATTTGACCATTTGGGATTATATTTAGGCTTACCAGCTTTATTACTTGTCACTCTTGGCACAATTCTAGTATTAGTAAATGAGAATAAATTTGTAAAATTGCATGGATTTCTTGCTGGGGGTTCTTTGATACTGACAATTATTAATCTGATTGCAGGGCTTACAAAAATACCCGTATCAACATGGTTTGGTGTTTACCCTCTCGCTTATCATATCCCTCATATTGCTTTAGGTACAATAGGGTTAGTTTCTGGATTTTTTAGCATGCTATTTGGTATTGCTGCTGAGAGAAAACCAGCAAAATTAACAGGTTATATAACTTTGGTAAGTTGGTGGGCTGCATTCTTTGTAGGATACTTTTTAAATAATAATCTTTTACTAATCTAATCTCTTGGAGGCGTTATTAAATGAATGAAACTAATGTTAATATGACTGAAAGTAATAAAAGTAGGAAGGATAAACAGAATCTTGAAAATCAATTCTTAGAATTTATTTCTCCTTATCATGTTAGTACTAATCCATATGAACTTGAATCTGCTTCTGCAGATCTCACTTCCCTACCATCATATCATTATAAGTTTAAAAAACAGTATCTTGCGAGTTACATCATTCGACCAGCTAATGTTCACGAGCTTTCTCTAGCAATAAGAAAGTGTAGAGGGCTTGAGATTCCCGTTACAATTAGAGCAGCTGGTACATCCTGTTTTTCGTCAGCAACTCCTTCCAAGGGTGGGGTTATAATAGATGTACGAAGATTAAATAAAGTCCATGAAGTTAACAAGGAAAAAATGACTGTTAAAGTTGGTGGTGGAATTTCTTGGTTAAATTTAATCGAAGCACTCTCGGATTACGGATTAGAACCTAAGGTTTTTCCAACAAGTTTCAAAACATCGTGTGTAAGTGGCTTTATAGCAACTCCAGGTAAGGCTGGGATAGGTGTTTTAAAATTTGGGTCAATGGAAGATACGATTATTTCGTTAGATTTAGTTAAACCAGACGGATCAGTAATAACAATTTCAAGAGATTCAAATGAAGAATTATCACTACATGATATAGTCGGCACATATGGAATTTATGGTGCCATAGCTAATGTTGAATTATCATTAACCACCCTGAAAACTTCTTTAGAAATAATTGGTTATGGCTTTAATTCAATCGGACAAGCTTTTAAATTTTATTCGAATTTAAAGGAGGATATCCCCAATAAACCGTTGTTTCTTTCAATCTCAGAAAAAAATTTTGAAAAGTATTCCCATGTAAGTTATCCTAAGCAGGAATGGCTAGTATGGGCTGTCTTTTTTGATAATCCCGAGGAAACTTCAAAAAGTGTATCTGAAGTTAAGGAGATTGCTTCAAAAATGAACGCTGCAGAGGTTGATAGTTCTTATTTAAAGGAGAAATGGCGCGATATCAGTGATGCTGAGGTTTCAATAGGATTATCCACAAGAAACTTAATTTTTCAGGAATATTGGATCTCAGATGCAAGATTGGAGAACTTTATGGAAAAATATATACAAAATCGTAAGAAATATAAATTCCCAATTGCATCTTATGCAATTTCAGGAGAAAAGGGATGGACAAGAGTTAAGATATTTGGACTTACAGATATAAGTAGACCACGAGAATTTTTTACAGTCAAAGCATTTTTACATGATTTAGCCGTCCAAGCATTCGTTCAAGGAGATCGTCTTTATACTATAGGTATTGTGAACTCATTTTACTTGTTGAAATACAAACCTGAAGAAGTTAGGAACTGGAAGAAATTGAAAGATAAATTAGATCCAAAACATCTATTTAATTCATATCGGTTAGTCGAAGCTAATATGAAATTTTGGAGAGTTGCATTACTATTTAACACAGCCAAATTACTATACAAAATTTTTTGATAAAATTAAATAATAAAATTAAATCAATAGAAATGTGAATAAAATATAACGATTAGATTTAATATAAATTAATATATCTTTTCAATTGAAAAAGTGTTTAAAAGGAGTTAAGAATATATGAGTGATAGTGAAGAAAAAGAAAATTTAAAAGAAGTAATCACTACGGGACCTCCCGTTGCAGGATTAGTTTCTCCTTCGAGAGATAATTTAGTTGAACCTTCAGAAAAGTTTAAAGATAAAGACTCCTATGAACGTTGCACTCATTGTGGCTATTGTCGTCATGTTTGCAAAGTCTATAATACATCATGGAGTGAAACGGATTATGCTGGTGGTCGTAATAGGATCATAAAAGCATTAGCTCGAGGAGATATGAAATTTAATAAGGAAGAGATTGTTCCTTCTGTTTTTCGATGTATGTTATGTGGAAATTGTAAGGTTGTATGTCCGGTTAAAGTTGACACTTTAACTGTGTTTCAAAATTTAAGGAAAGAAGTTGTAAAAAGAGGAGCGATACCACCAAAATTAAACGCTTTGAAAAATTCAATTATGGAAAATAACAATCCCTTTCTAGAACAACATGTTGATAGATTTAATTGGTGTGATTCCTGCGAAGAAGGCGCAAGAGCATATGAACGTGCCAAACAACGACAAGATTTAAAGGAGGGGGAAGAAGTACCGTATAAAGTAGGGTATTTTGTGGGGTGTACTTCTTCCTACAGGAATAAAGAACTTGTTTCAGCTACGAGTAAAGTTTTAGAAAAATTGGGAATTGAATTTGTACTCTTTCCTGAGGAACAATGTTGTGGTTCTGTTTTATTCAGAACGGGATTAGAGGATAACGCTCTTAAACTTGTAAAACATAATTACGATATGATTCGTAAGAGCGGTGTCACTGATGTTGTTTTCTCATGTTCCGGATGTTTTTCCACATTCACATTAGAATATTCCAAATATGCCAAGCAAAACCTCGGTTTTAATCTTTATCATATAACCCAATACGCTTTAAAAATTGCAAAGGAAAGAAATCTTAAAATCCGATACACAAAACGTTCAAAAGACGATCCTTTACTTATAACTTATCACGATCCTTGTCATTTAGGGAGATATTGCGGAGTTTATGAAGAACCTAGAGAATTAATTCGAATGATTGAGGGTATAAAACTATTTGAAATGAAGCATAACAGAGATATGTCTTGGTGTTGTGGCGCAGGAGGTGGAGTGAAAGCACTGTATGGGGATATTGCTGTTGAAGTGGGGAGGGATAGATTAGCTGAGACTCGAGCTTGTATGGTACGTATACGGGAAGATCGATTGAAAGAAGCGATTGAAACTACTGCTGAAGTTCTAGTTAGTTCCTGTGTATTTTGTAAGAATAATCTCTTCCAAGTTGCTAATGAAGATCAATCTCTTATTAAAGTTATGGATATTTCACAAATCTTAGCAGATTGTGAATTTTATTAAATCTATTTCATTAATAACTCCTTTTTTTAAATAGATTAGAAAATCTCTTGTAACCATACATTAATTGATTAATTGAAGGATTAATATTATCATTTGACTCTAAAACCTTCAGATGTACATCAATTTGATCAATGACTCGTACGGAACAACCCTATCGTCCTCAAAACCAATAATCGCGGGATAATAAACGCTGAAAATTCTTACAATGGTTCAAATCCTATAATGTGTGGAGTATCAGTTAATTTACCATTTTCCCACACTACTTTCAATTTCATGCCTATTTTTAGCTTTTTAGGTGTAGTATTGAAAATTCGCATTATTACGGGTGTGTCAGACATTTCGATTTGTACTAATCCATATATCTCTTTAATTTTTTTCTTACGTTTTGAATTATAGTCTTCTATATAATTTTTTAAAATCCCAATAGGGGGTAATTCTATTAATTCCCCTGTTTCTTCTAAACATGATTGACATCTTATCTTAGGAGGGAAATAAACTAATCCGCACTTGGCACATTTCGCCCCATAAATAATTTTTTCATCTAAACCCTCGTAGAATTCATCTAGTATATACATTTTTCAACCTTTTTAAAAAATTATTCCCCGACAACCTATATAATACATTAAAAGTAAACCAATTTATATATTAAAAAGTTTCGATCTTCAACTTTTCTATCGTTTTTAGTTTAAAATTATGAATTTTCGAGGAGAAATTCCTAAAATATAGCTTTTAAAACTTAATAGTTTATTATAACGAACTTTCAAAAATTAAAATACATCCGTAGGAATTTCTTTAAAAAGCTAATCTAAAGGAACTTCTGCTGTTGAGCATACACTTTAAAGAGTTTTAGGTATAGTCGCTAAAGGATTATTATTCAATTTTAATTTTCTTAGTGATTTGAGTTCTATTATTGATTCAGGTAAAGAGGATAAATTATTTTCGTTCAATAGTATTTCTTTAAGAGATTGCAGCAAACCAAATGATTCCGGTAAAAATTCAATTCTATTGCCACTAAAATTGAGTTTTTCAAGTAAAGAAAGTTTGCATATTGATCCAGGCAAAATTTTAATTTGATTATCGGATAATTTGAGGATTTTGAGAGATTTTAAATTTCCGAAATCATGGGGTAAATTTTTGATATAATTACTAGAAGCATCGAGGCATTCTAATGAAGTGAGAAAACATATTGAATCTGGAAAATGCTCCAACTTATTATTCATTAATTGTAAATGTTTGAGTGATACTAATTTTTCTATTGAATTGGGAAGCTTATGAATTTTATTCCAACCTAAATTTAAAGATTCCAATGATTTAAGTAATATTAATGATTCAGGTAGGGATCTGAGGTTATTATCTTCAATAGTAAGAGTTTTAAGAGATGAGATTGAATTAATTGCATTAGGTAATTGTTTTAAGTTATTATTATCTAAATTAAGGGTTTCGAGTGAATAAAGCAACCCTACCGATTGAGGTAATTGGTTCAATTTATTTGAACTCAAATTCAATATTTGGAGCGATTTAAGATTTCCTATTGATGGGGGTAATTCTTGTAGTTTATTATCCCTAACGTTAAGATATTTTAGTGAAGAAAGATCTCCTATTGATGAGGGGAGTTTCATTATATCATTTGATTCTAAATTCAAATATCGAAGTGAATGCAATTGTCCAAATGAGTAAGGTATTTTAATTAGTTGATTTTTTTTCAAGTTTAGTAACCTAAGCGATTTAAGTGAAGAAATTGACTTTGGAAGAATCTTTAATTTATTACCTTCTAAGTCGAGTACCTTCAGATTTGGAAAGGAACCTATTGATTTAGGAATAGTGTATAAACTACAATATTTCAATGAAATAGAATGAAGAGAACTTAAATATTTAACGAAATTTGGAATAGAAATTAAAACCTCGCCACGAATTGAGATTGAAATAACCTCTCCTTTATCAAATTCATATTCCATCGATGGATTTTTCTTTCTTAGAAATGATAGTGTTAAATAATTCCTCAGAATATTGGATAATTTTGATAAAGGTAAATTTTCAATTTGCTTAAGCAGAGAATTAATTGATGAATGAAATTTTTTATCATTTATTCTGTTTAATTGATCGATTATAGGAATTTTAGCTATACCATTATTCAATCGTTCTAATGCTTTGATTAATGCAATTGAACATTTATAGGTGAATTCATTCTTAGAAATCCATTCAATAGGGAAAAATTTGATCATTTTCAGGTATTTTAAGTTTTCAATTCCGAGAATAACAGAGTGATCTTTAAGATTTTCCCTATCCCGCCAATTAATAATTAAATTATCTACATAGGAAAAATCCAATTCTGTAACGAATCCATTTTCGATTTTATATTTGAGTTTACCAAATTTGTTTAATAAGTGTTTAATGGTAATGTGATTTACTAGAAATTCCACAAAATCCTCAGGAACACATTTTTTTTTATCGTATTTAGTAAAGAAAGAATTTAAACAATTGCTAAATTTGTCGATAGAAATCTTATTTATTTCCTCTGTAAACTTAGATAAGAGTTGAACATCATTATTTTCTTGGAATGATCTGAGTATTGTTATCAAACACTCATAGGATGTTTCATATTGCAATACCCAAAGAAATGGGTTTAATGCTCTTTTTAAAAATTTATTTCCTATAACCCTTGCCGCAGAAGATCTTAAGTCTTCGTTTCCTTCAGAAAGTATGATGTTCTCTAAGATCCTAAATACTTCCTCATCATTGCAATCAATTTTATTTAAAACATCAATACATTCTTTTCTTATAAAATCCTCCTCATTATTATCTATTAATGTAATGAGTAAATTTATAATTGAAAGCTCATCTAAGGATCTATTTCGATAATTTTCATAAACTTTACTAGGTTTTAATTCCATTTTAAGCTTAACTTCTCTTTTAGTTTACTAAAAAGCCAATTCTAACAGATCTTAATCTAATTATTTCTTCAAGTAGCCCTCTGTTTAATATATCGAAATTATTCAAAAAAATTTATTATAAATTTGGGATTTCTAGTATCAGTTCGACTGTGTAACTCCCTATCGCATTTCTACGTTAAATAGATTGGAATAAAACTCTTTTCCTTTTTCATCGGTAATAGAAAATTTCAAGAGAGGAGTTCCCGCTAATAGTAAACTGAAATATCGATCAATATTTTTTTTGCCTTCTATATTGAAACTAGGAATCTCTAGTTCTTCATCTAATTTTGGTTCTATTAGGACAGCTTCAACCATTTGTTAACATCTTTTTAATTTTAATTTACATTAATCTAATTTACCTAATCTTAAAATCTCGTTGGTAATATATAAATATTTTGGTTATGGACTAAATTAAACAACAAGTTTAGTCTCAGTTTAAATTTCTTACAATATTAGTATAAAAAGTTTCAATTTGAAAAAATTAAAAATTTGATCTTTTACCATTCCGTAAATTTTCGGATCGATAATGATCGATATTCTACAATTTTCTTCAAAAATTTGATCACTTAGTAAAGTTTTATTCAAATCCATTTATCGGGATTTTATAAATTATAAAAAAGTATATTCTGTGAATTCATGTATAGGTTTAATTTTAAAATCTAACTTTTTCTTATTCTATTTAAGAGAGGTTCCCAAAATATCTTTTTATAATCACCAGAATAATTGATTTTACTAAGATTTAGGTTTATAACTCTTTTTGGACAAGCTCTCACACAAGTCCCGCAACTAATACATTTGTTGAGATCAAATGATACTTTTTTACTTTTTGGGTCTATTTGGGCATTTTTATCGATTTTATAAAATGCCCCTGAGGGGCATACATCAACACAAGACATGCATGAAATACATTTATCCCAATCTACTTCTATAAGCCCATCAAAATAAATCTTTATAGGATCATCGATTTTTTTGCATTTAACAAGCTCATATTCTAATTTTGGTACAACTTTTTTTGCTACAATTCCTAAATCCTTAGTTTCTAATCGGTTATTATTATACTTTAATGAAATTGCAGACATTGGACAAAGATAAGCACATGTTCCACAGAACGAGCATTTTTTAATATCAGGTAGCTCCGGGACTAGATCTTCAGTACTGACTCGTATTTTCCCATCTAATTTGGAGTGAACCAATGCATTTGTAGGACAAGCTTTAATACATAATCCACATCCTATGCATCTTTCGTTATCAATCACATGGGTATAATTTTCTGTATAAAAATTCAAAACTGTCTCGTTGAAATGATTACTTATAGTTTTTTTGATTCTTGGAAACATATTTCACCCACACCTTTTTTAAAAATTTATTTTCAATTAAATCTACTTTTTAAAGGACTTGGACCTAAATCCTTTAATTCAAACACAAAATCATTTACAATTTTTGTTAATTTAGAGCCTTCAGAAGCAGAAATAAACGTATATTTAATTCTTTTAGGATTAATACCAAATTGTTTCAAATATGAATGGAGTATTGGGATTCTTCTGATTGTTTTATAATTTCCCTCTACATAGTGACAATCTCCTGGATGACAGTGTGAAATCAAAATGCCATCAACCCCATCTTTTAATGCGGTAATTATAAATTCAGGATCAATTCTTCCCCCACACATTACTCTCATTATTCTAAGATTAGCATTTCTTTGCATACGGGATGTTCCTGCTTGATCAGCCCCAGCATATGAACACCAGTGGCAAAAAATTCCTAATATCGATGGATCAAAATTTTCAGATTTTGCAGCTATTTGAATCAACTCTCAACTTTATCTAATTTTTGGACTGCAGTGTGTATCATTGGAATTAATTGGTCGTTCCCAAATTGATTTTGAATAATGGCAGAAGAAGGACAAGTTGCAACACATGTACCACATCCTTTGCATAAAACCTTATTGATTTCAGCTGTTTTCTTTAGCTCATTAAAAGTTATTGCATTAAAGGGGCAAACACTCAGACAACTTTTGCAACCAGAACATTTATGGTTCAGAATTATTGAATAAATTGGATCAATCTCCACTTTACCGTGAGACATTAATAATGCTGCTTGAAGTGCAGCTGCTTTAGCTTGAGAAATAGCATCAGGAATATCTTTTGGCCCTTGAACCGTACCGGCAATGAAAATTCCATCAGTTAATGTTTCCACTGGACGAAGCTTTGGATGAGCTTCCATTAAAAACCCATCTTCTGAACGTTGAACATTGAATAGGCGGGATATATCGCTGGAATCGCGCCTTGGTTCTAATCCCACTGCTAAAACAAGCAGATCTGCTTTAATTTCAATCAAACTCTGTAAAAGAGTATCTTCACCTCTTATAATAACATTGTGATACTTATCTTCGACTACTTCAGCTATTCTCCCTCTAATAAACTTGATATGAAAATTTCTGCCAGCAGAATCATAAAATTCTTCATATCCTTTCCCAAATGCTCTGATATCGATATAGAAGATGAAGATTTTAGCGTTAGGATGTTTTTCTTTAAAAAGTCTTGCTTGTTTTGCTGAATACATACAACAAACTCTGGAACAATATTTATTCCCTTTCCCTGTAAAATCCCGGCTTCCTACACATTGAAGAAAAACTAAAGTAGATGGCTCTTTTAAATCTGAGGGTCTTTTTACCTTACCTTCAGTTGGACCAAATGAACTCATTAGTCTTTCCATTTCTAAGCCAGTAATCACATTTGGATATCTTCCATAACCATATTGACGTAATATTGTCGGATCATATAGATCATAGCCTGTTGACAAGATAATAGATCCTACTTTGACCTCTACATATTCAGGTTCATCATTATAATTTACAGCTCCAACCGGACATACCTCTTCACAGACTCCACACTTAATACAGTGTTCCATGTCAATTGTATACTGTCCAGGAACGGCTTGAGGGAATGGGATGTAAACGGCTTTTCTCTTTTTCATTCCTAAATCAAATTCATTAGACGCAACTACTATACATTCTTGAGCGCACTGTCCGCAGCCTGTGCATGTATTTTGATCAATAAAATGTGGTTTCTTTTTAATAGTAACATTAAAATTACCCACATAACCTGAAATATTCGTAATTTCACTGTATGTCATCAATTCAATATTTTCCGCTTTACCTACTTCAGACATTTTAGGAGTAATTACACAAGAAGAACAATCGAGTGTTGGAAAAGTTTTATCCAATTGTGCCATATGCCCTCCAATAGTGGGCGTTTTTTCGACGAGATACACTTTATAACCCATGTTAGCAAGATCTAAAGCAGCATTCATTCCTGCAATTCCAGCACCAACGACTAGGCATGCCGGTTCAACATCAACGCTAAACTTTTCCAACGGTTTCAATTTGTTAGCCTTTGCTACCGCCATTCTAACATGTGATTTTGCGATTTCATTAGCTCTATTAGAATCATTTAAGTTTACCCAGCTACTATGTTCTCTAATATTTGCCATTTCATACAAATATTGATTCAATCCTGCCTCTTCGCAAGCCTTTCTAAATGTTGATTCATGCATTCGTGGAGAACATGCCGCCACTACAACTCTGTTGATTTCACCTTTTTTTATTTTTTCTTTTATTAAATTTTGTCCAATTTCTGAACACATAAATTTATAGTTATTCGCATCTACTACATTTGGCAATGTTTTTGCATATTCAGTTAAATTATCAACATCTATAACTCCAGCAATGTTAGTACCACAATGGCAAACATATACTCCAATTTTTGGTTTATCCTTCAATTTTCTCACCTATCTTTGTTAAAAAAGGTTCTATTGAAATAAAAGGAGGTACACCAGATAATTCTTTATTCTTTACTAATCCAACCTCTTCAGGACTCATACCAAGGGCGAGACCCAATAGTTGGGTATAATATATTACTGGTATATTGAAGGGTTCTTCAATCCTATCTTTAAAGATTTTGTTAATTTCTATTTGACCTAGATCAAACTGTAGATGGCAAAAAGGACATACCGTTACTATAGCATCTGCACCCGCAGCCCTCATATTTTCAAGTTTTTCTCGCGTAAAATCTAACGATATTTCTTTGAACGCACTTCGTACTGCACCCGCTGCGCCACAACACATATTTTTGTCTAAATAATCAACACTTTCGCAACCAGTAATCTCAACTAATTCGTCTAAAAACCGTGGTGTTTCAGATTCATTACCCCAAGGCCTTATTTCTGATGGTTTTAAAATATGGCATCCATAATGTACAGCAATTTTGAGATCCAATTTTCTTTTACGTCCGTATTTAATTCTATTTTTTAGTTTTTCTAAACCAATATCTTTGTATAACACTTCTATGATATGTTTAACATTAATACTCCCCTTATATTCGCGACCGACGTTGACAAGATGGTTATTCACCATCTCTCTTTTCCTTGGATCTTCTTTTAATTGATGATTAGCTTCAAGTAAACTACCATAACATCCATTACACATAGTAGCGATATCATGATTGTTTGTTTCTGCTATTGTTATATTTCTAGCTCCAATTATTAACCATGTATCCATGTCAAAACCTCTGAAAACTCCCGGAGCAGGACAACAAGAAGCTCCCTGCATCTCGTCAATATCTATGCCCAATTTTTGAAATACTTTTCTAGTAGCTACTTCTATATATGGATATCTATTTGGAATTACACATCCGAGAAACAATGAATACTTTTTATCTTGCCCCATTTTTAATTAGCTTTTCTTTTATGTTTATTTGTACTATTCTTTGATATCTAAAGATTTCAACTTTTTTTCTTCAATTACATAATGAACGATTTTTGATTCATCTTTCGGAGATTTTATTTCATCTACAATTTCTAAATCTTCAGAACTTATATTAACTAACTCGTTAAATTTGGAACTTATCAGAAGTTTTTTTATCTCAATCAGAGCTTTTTTATTAGAATGAACTGTAGGAGGTATTCGATTTAATCCATAAAATTCTCGCAAATCTTTCCATTTCTCATCATCAATTGGGACCCCATGACCTGAAAAACAAAACTTCTTGCATAATTCATGATGATTTTCATGCATGAATCCATTTTGAACGGCTAAATTCCTTAAATATATTATCATATCTGTTATAGGTAATTTACGAGGACATCTTTCTAGACATGTATAACATGTTGAACAATACCAGATATCATTTTCTGTAAGTACATCATCAATACCTAACTGTATTTTTCTCATTATTGTTCTAACTTTCAATGCGGTTCTTTTTGCTGCGGGACATCCTCCAGAACAACACCCACATTGAATACATGCATCAACATCTGAAAATCCAGCTTCATTTAAAGCATCCACTAATTCATTTGAAAAATTTTTTATAATTTCAGGCTTGGATTCTATCACTTTTTATTTTCCCTTGTTTCATCTATAAATTATAATTATTCGAAAGAAACTTTTTTTCTTATCCCTTTAGAAAGGATTAAAACAGCTAAAAAGTTGCTAACCTTTAGGAGAGTAAACAGTTAACTAATATATAAGTTTTCCCTTTACATTAAATAGATTTAGCAAATCTAAACCGTACCATCAATTATAGTTTCATTTTGCCACAACATCAAGTATCAGAATTTATAATTGAAACTTTTATATAAATAAAAATCAATAAATCGTTTGATTATGCCTGATAGTTTAGCGAAACCTTTTTTAATTTTTATAAACAGCATTCTTAAATAACTTAGAACCATAAACTAATCATAATTTTTAAAAAAATACATTTTAGGATTGATTAAACTATGTCGATACCTGTAGTTTTTATGCAACTTAGTTCTTGTTGGGGGTGCCATCAAAGTTTATTAAATGCGCATTTTGAAATACTTCCTTTTCTTTCGGAATTAGAAATCGTTTATTGGCCAGCTGTTTTTGACATGAAAAATGATTCATTAGTGGAAAAAGATGATGGAAAAATAAAAATTGGATTCATAGAAGGGGTTGTAAGAACAGAACAAGACACTGCAAAAGTAAAACTTATGAGGCAAAAATGTGATATAATCGTAGCTTTTGGGGCATGTGCATGTTATGGGAGTATTGCAGGATTAGCAAACTTATACGAAATAGATGAATTGGAAGCAAGAAAATTTAAAGAAATTGAATCTATAGATGAGATGGAGTCTGACAAACCATCAGTTCATCTACCGCAATTTGAAGAATTCATTTATAATGTTAAGGATTTAATATACGTCGACTTATTTATCCCTGGTTGTCCTCCTAAAACTGAAAATATTATAGCTTCATTGTTACACTTAATAACTCGATTAAAAAATGGTCCGTCGACACGAGATAGAACAACTTCTGTTTGTGATAATTGTGATTTGTTTTCTCAAGGGTGCTTCTTAGATCAAGAAAAACTCTGTTTTGGACCAATAACCGCTTCAGGTTGCGAATTGATGTGCCCTCATGACTCAAATATTTGCTATGGTTGCTATGAATACACAATTAATCCTGGCGAAAAAACAGAGACTTTAAAAAAATTATTATATAATTTTGAGAATTTAGATGATGAAATCAGAAGAGTTTTACAGCGATTTCTGATATCCTATTTGGGATTATCTAATATAACTAATTTTTACGATCGTAGTGATTTATTACAACGACTTGCTTATGAACCAGAAAGTTTTGAGCAAAAAGAAAGAAAAACCAGTGAGGGGGTTATAATGATGTGTAATGTCAATCCCACAGAAATTACAATTAATGATGAAATAATCGGAGTTATATTATTTCTTTTAAAAAATGATCCCAACTTTAAATTTAGTTCCAAAAGTGTCTGTAGTCATTGTAATAGAACTATTGTTGATAAAGTTCCAACCGAGTTGAAACGGGATCATGAGGGATTGCCTACAAGAGATAAATGTTTCTTAGAACAAGGTTATATCTGTCTTGGGCTTGTAACTCAAGCAGGCTGCGGCACGATTTGTCCCAATAAAGCAAACGCTCCATGCCTAGGTTGTTATGGTCCTCCCGTTGGAATAAAAGACCAAGGTGTAAAATTTATAAGTACTTTAGGATCACTATTATCTGACCGTGAACCTGAAGAAATAATAAACGCTTTTAAAGATCCTGCGGGGTTATTTAATAGATTCACATTAACTGATAGCATTTTGAAGCATAAGTATAGTGATAAGATGGAATAAATATAAATGCAGAATTAAACTATATTCTCGATAAAATCTTATTTTTGATCTAATTTAATTTCTATTCTTAAAATTCTTTATAAATTTGAGTGAATGTCTAAATCCATTAATCGATTGTGCTTAAATCAATCGTGATCTGGGATAACGTTTAGCTTATATTTTTAGGAGAAAATACTAACACTTCTTATTAATGCTTTTATTTAGCTTCACACAAATTCTATCTGGTAAATATAGCAAAATGAATTTTTCATACCAGAGTAGAGAAAGATTTATAAATCCAGATATCTAGTTAAAAATAATTTTAAAATTGGTTATGTAAATTATTATGGTATTCAATCCTCTTAGTCAGAATTTAGCTGGAATTTGGGATTTTATTGCAACTATAATATCCTTAGTTTCAGTATTTCTCTTAGTACAAATAAACGCATTAATTCAAAAAAGTGGTAGATTATCGACGATTATAACCAGAAAGTTAGTGCACATTTTTGCGGGTCCTATTTACATCATCACTTGGATACTTTTTAGTGGGAGTTTCTTTAGCCGATATATCGCGATGATTGTCCCAATATTATTTATTCTATTATTTGTAGCAGTAGGTACAGGAAAAATGAAAAATGAAAATTTCGTAACTTCGATGTCCCGAACAGGAGATCCAAAAGAACTACTTGGAGGAACCTTATATTATGCTATTATAATGGTTTTAATCACGATATTCTGGTTTTATATCCCTGATAATCCTATGGCTATGATAATCATTGGGTGTCTCTCTGGTGGAGATGGTTTGGCTGAGATTATTGGCCGTAAATATGGTGGTGAAAAGAAATTTGGAATTGGGGGGAGCGAAAAAACTCTAATTGGTTCCCTTGCCATGTTTTTAGGTTCATTTATAACAAGCTCAATATTGGTTTTTATATTCTCAATTGAAAGACCATGGATAAATATTTTTTTACTAATGCTTCCAATAGTAATTATTAGTTTAGTAGCGACGATAGTTGAAGCATCATCTCCAAAGGGATTAGATAATTGGTTAATATTTTTTACAGTGATACTAATGGTACTTTTAATATCAGCTCTACTTCCTGAATTCTGGCCTTATCAATATATCAGTTTTTAGACAATCAACTA
The DNA here is from genome assembly GCA_048940805.1 of Promethearchaeota archaeon. Classification (GTDB taxonomy): domain Archaea; phylum Asgardarchaeota; class Lokiarchaeia; order Sigyniarchaeales; family SOKP01; genus Loki-b32. The sequence goes on along the minus strand of JBHLOF010000014.1, from coordinate 34,753 downwards.
AAAGAATTAACCATGGAAAAAAAGGCAGTTGTACTGAAACTCGGTGGATCTCTTTTAACTGATAAATCAAATCCTTACACTTTAAGAGAAAACACGTTAAAAGTAGTGGCACACGAGATAAAAGAATGCATTGATCTTGGATTAATTGAAGATTTAGTTATAATTCATGGTGTAGGATCTTTCGGTCATCCACCTGTACTTAAACATAATCTTCATAAGGGATTTAGGAATCCAGATCAACTCAAAAAGCTCTCCAAAACTCAACATATCGTTAATTCTTATAGAAGTGAGATTGCTAAGAACTTACTAGATGTTGGAATTCCGGTAAATCTAATGCACACATCATCATTATTAACTGGGAACGCAATGAGAATTACAGATTATTCTCTCAATGCTTTGAAAGGTTTTTTATCATTAGGAATGGTACCTTTAATTGGAGGTGATATGATGTATGATGATAAAATGGGATTCAGTGTATGTAGCGGGGATCAAATTGCTACTATCATTACACGTGAAATAGGAGCAGAAATGTTAATCTTTGCTACCGATGTTCCTGGAATATATAATAAAGATCCCAAACGGAATCCTGATGCTGTTTTGATTAAAAAGATTAATGTGAATGGAATTGAAAAGCTTTTGAATAGTAAAGAGAGTTTTGTTCAAGTCGATGCTAGTGGCGGGATGAAAGGGAAATTAATGTCTCTAATCCCCGTTACTGATATGCTGAAAATTGGGCTTAAAGTTTTTATTATTTCTATGATGAAAAGTGGGACACTGAGAAGTTTGTTACAGCGCGAAGAGATCGATTTGACTGAGGTAATCTTCAATTAATCAGACAAATTTGTTTTCTCAATTTTTTTCATTTTTTTAAAAAGATGCCGAAATCCCATTATAGGGTGGGTATAAGTCATTCGTGGACCTGCATAGCGCATCACCCTACGGACTTCTTCTCTAGCGTCTTTTTTATAACAATGTATAGGGCATTTTTCACATGTAGGTTTGTTTTCACTAAACTGGCAATAGTCGAGTCTTTCACTAGCATAATTAAAAAGCTCTGAGCATTCATTACATAACCCATTTTTAGAACTATGCATCTTCTTACAATACATTCCAATCATCGTTTCAATAGTTGTTCTCTCTTTTTCTAACCGTGATCTAGTCATCCTTCAATCAATTCACAAATTCATTTTTAATTATAATTAAATTAGAAAAAGTATTATCAAATGGATTTTATGTTTATGATTCATAAGTTTTTCCATATACCAGCGAATATTATATCAGGTAGGTTAGTAGATAGGATTAGGAGAAAATCCTTAACTATTCTTGGAGTTGCTTCAGATGGATTCTCAATTCTTTTATATTCAATTGCCCAAGATCCTTATTTCCTATGAAAAGAGGAAAGAAACCTAATAAAGAAATTTTAAAATTTCTCAATTATCTCTTTTTTGATTATAGATCTGCTTTTTTTAAACAATTTTTTTATTAAAAACAAATTAGAAATGAAAAAAAAAAAATTAGGAATATTTTTTATAAAGCAAGTAACATTAACAGCCAGCCAATCATCAGAATTATTCCACCAAATCCAGTTACAGGATATCCTCCTGCAAAAGGTGAGACGAATGTGTAAATTACAAATGCAATTGTTAAAACAACCCACCAAGCATAGGGAATTTTAATATCTACTAGATCTAATACAAGTATCAAAAGAACAATTGCTATTATTAGACCAAAAATTGCATTTATAAGAGGAACTTCAAGACCAGGTACAAATCCGATGAATATTGTTATACAATCCCAGATAGCAAAAGCAATTCCGAATAGCAGAATGATTTTTGACCCATTTAAGTCTTTTTTACCTCCAATTAATTCTACTATTACGGCTAGTAACACTAAAATCGGTGTGAAATAAGTCCCTCCTGCTAGATAATTGAATATTATGAGTATAACACCGATAATCAGCATCAGCCACCACCAATACGTAAGTTTTACGGGACCTAAACTTACAAGATCTAATGAAATAAAGATTATGAATACAAACACTAGACCAATGATCCCGTAAAGAATCATCATAGCGTCAATTGCAGCAACGTAAAAATAACCTATCGCTTCAGCGAATATGAACAGCATTGCTATAAACATTATCATTTTCGGAGCGGTTATTTCCCTACTTTCTTCACCCATATGAGTTCACTTTTTTTAAGATATGTGTTGCTTTAATAGAAATACCATTAAAGTGAGATATATTTGGGACTTCAAATATAAATAAGTTTCGAATTTTTTTATTAATGTAATATCTTTCTAAAGTAATAAAATTGAATTAAGATTTATATAATCGCGATTTCCACCAGAACGAACATGTTCGGTGTATTATATATTTAAAATAAAACCAAATATAATTAAGAAGTATAATTAATATATACCATTTAATTTCTATTAGCGGTTAAAATAATCATTATATTTAAAGATTGAGTCAAAAATGGCTAGTAAAAGGCTAATCCTTATTTTATCTATCATTTTTTTAACTGGATTGTCATTAACAACGATTAATTCCTATGCGCACAGTCCAATGCATATAGAAATTGAATTTGATGATGTTGAAAATCATCTTTATCTTTCTATTATCCATGGAGTAACCGACCCTAATTATCATTATATTAAAACTATAACTATAAATGTGACAGATCATTTAACAGAAAACTCTACCATTTCAATTTTCACATATACTAGCCAACCAAGTACGAACATCTTTAGTTATGAATATTCTGGGATTATTGCACAAGAAAATGATATCATTGAAATAACTGCAACTTGCAGTCTTGAAGGTGATTATGTGAAAACAATCATTATTGGCCATGGACATCCAGAGCCAAAAGGTTCATTCTCCTCTGTGGTCCTTCCAACGTTAATCTCTACATTTATAGTCATGAGTATTATCTTTCTACCTCACTTTTATAAAAGAAATAACCAAACAAATATAAAAATGAAAAAGTTAAGCAATAATAAATAAAATATCATTTTAATTAAAAAAACCTAAAATCTACAGGTGTTTAAGATAGAAATTGAAGAAATTCCTATTACCACAGAAATTTCGATGGAAAAACAGAAGATTGAGGCTGAACCAGCAGAAAGTTTTAAAAAAATTCATTACAGTTTAATAATTTTTATGATCATACAAGTACTCTGGCTTCTTGCCTTTTCAGAACCATTAACTCTACTCGTAAATCAAGGAGAACCCTTGATACCAATTCTTAGTGATGATATTATCTCGAGAACAGCTCGTTACGTGATGATATACCATTCTTTAGCTGTGCCTTTTCTCGTGGCAAACACATTTTGGATTTTAGAATTTTATCCAGTTCGTAAAAGATGGATACCAACACTCAAAGTATTATTATTACCTGGGACATACTTAGTGGGAATATCAGGATTAATTTTTGCTTATACACGTATAAGAGTTTTTCATGAGATCTTCTATTTTGGCCTCTTCATGGTTTTTCTAGGGGGTATCATATTTATCATATCCGCATTCCCTATCCCTGGAAAATTTCCTGATCCCAGAACCAATCCAAGTGGATCTACTTTTAATAGAATAAATTTAGAATATGTGAATTTAGTAATTTTAGCAATCTGTGTTATGGTGTCAACTATTATGGCAGCGATTGCAGCTCTTGAAAACTTTACTGGTACAATTTGGGGACTTGGTCGTGAACCAGAAGCATTTTTAGCAGAAGCAATTATTAGACGTCACCCTCATGATGTCGTTGAAGATTTTATAGTTTCTCATCTTCATATTCAACTTGCTCAATCAGCAGCCATGGTATTAATGGTTGGATATCGTACTAGTAAAATGTCAGGTAGGGCTTATACATATACATTAATAGCAAATGCAATTGGTGTAATCGTAATCTCCTATGGTTCTTGGGTTTTAGACCATTATACAATATGGGTGGGTGCGGGGATTTTGATTTTATGTACATTAGCACTAGCAATCGTTGGTTGGAAAAAACTAGTTAGAGATAATCTGGGGGAAAGATATGCTACGGCAACTCGATGGGGAAAGTTAAAAGGCTTGTTTAAAGATCCTGTGAATTTTACATATTTTTATCTTATTTTATTCTCCCATATTTTTGTAACAATAACCGGAATAATTGTTGGACTTCAAGTTGATAGCTTTTATAGACTTCAAGAAACACTAGAACTTGAGTATGATTTCAACGTAGGTCATTGGCATGTTCTTTCAGTTTTAATCGCTATTGTATTGATGTTGAAATCAATAGATTTTTTCAATATTTCAGGTAAGCAAAGAAAAATACTTGGATGGGGATTCTTAATAGGATCAACACTAGCTTTTTCGGGGGCAGATATCTACATGTTACGACCATTACCCGCAGAGAATGTGCAACCAGGATTAACAATAATGTTTACAGGAGTTTGGTTCTTAATAATTAGTGTCATATGGGCGATTATTGCTATTACTATAAAATACAGGAGAGAATTACATGAAAAAAAGCTTTCCAAACTCTTAATCTTAGAACGGGCGCAAGAAATTAATCCCTAGATAAATATATTAGAATATCTTGTAATTACATTAAGGACGAGTGAATATTTTTGGATATAAAGAGTATATTGAATATATCAAAAGAGTTAATAAAAGCCAAACAAACATTCCTGCTATTATATACAGGTGTTTTTGCTTATCTTATAACCTTAGTTGAATTTTCAATAATTTTTGATGGGTTTGATTTTCTTTTCTTGGTACTATCTTTATTCTTATCTATTTCAGGAACGACCTCACTGAATATGTATATCGATAAAGATATTGATGCTATTATGGAACGTACTAAAGATCGACCAATACCAAGTGGAAGGGTTTCACCAACTTTAGCCCTTATTTATGGTTTTTTACTAGTTTGCTCAGGGATCTTAATCGCTTTTTTTATACTTGATTGGCTGACAGGATTGGTGATATTTTTAGGTTTCTTCTTTGATGTAATAATTTATAGCCTTATATCAAAAAGACGTACAAAATACAGCATAATCTTCGGAGGAGTAGCAGGAGGTCTTCCAGCTTTAGCAGGAAGAACTGTCTTACTAAAAGCGATTGATTCACTTGGGATATTGTTTTTAGGATTTATTTTGACTTGGATTCCTGTACATATCCTTACAATAGCATTAATTCCTAAAAATTATGAAGGTTATAAGAAAGCTCAAATTCCTATGTGGCCTGTTGTTACATCTGAAAAAAAAACCATGAGAATCATAGCAATTGGAGCTTTTCTTAGCTCACTAGCTCTTTATGAATGTGCCCAACTTCTTAACGCCAACGGGGTAATTAGGATAATAATAGCGATTTGCTGTGGAGTTCTTATATATTTCGTAATTCGGGACTTGATTAAACCATCTAATAAGCTCACCTTCCTAATTTTTAAGATTGCTTCATTATACATGATCATAGGATTCTTATTGCTCTATTTAGGGGTGTTATTTTAATGTATTCAATCAATAACAATTATTATTTGTATATGTTCGGTATGACTTCTTTAAAGAATGTAGATCAAAATACTATAAATGAATCATAATTTGATGTTAAATACTTAAAAAAACTATGTAGAATTTTAAAAACTAATAAATATTTGGTAATTTCCATGACAACGTTTATCATTGAATTGAGTTTAATCATCTTGGTTTCTATTGTATTAATAATCTTATGTGTGTTACTAAATACAATTCAGATTAGAGAAAAAAGAGCTAAATTAACTGTGGTAGCATTATTGGTTATTTTCATTGCCTCTTTGACAATATTAATTATTTTAAACGGCATTATATGGTTTAATAATAATAGTCTACATTTAGGTTTAATTCTTGGATTACCTGCGTTAATCCTAATAACAATCGCCATGATTCTTGTATTATACAATGAACCAAAATACGTATTTTACCATGGACTACTAGGTATTGCCTCTTGGATAATCACTTTACTTAATGTCATTTCTTTATTCTGGATGCCAACTAATCAAGTTATTTCCTTTTCTGGACTAACTCACTTTATGCACATCATCGGTGGAGGTGGTGGATTGGCGACGGGATTTGCTAATGCATTATTTGGAATTTCTGGTCAGCGAAAAATAGCAAAATTAACTGGTTTTCTTACTATGGGATTTTGGTGGGGTACCTTTTTCTTAGGATTAATTCTAGTATGAAATAAAACAGAGTGTGATAAAATTGAATGTTTCAAAGGTTGAGGATTTACAAAATATAGGAAAAATTCAAGCATTTACAAAGGAAGTGGAAGAATTTATCGATAGTGAACATGTCACGACTGATCCATATGAGATCGAAGCATCATCAGCCGATCTTTCTTTATTACCTAAATATCATTACAAGTTCAAAAAAGATTATCAAGCAACTCATGTTATTCGTCCAGCAAACACTGAAGAGCTTTCAAAATTAATGAAAAAGTGCCAAAAGTATTCATTTCCAGTTTCTATTCGTGCTGCTGGTAGTTCCTGTTATTCTTCTTCGACTCCTACCAAGGGAGGTGTTTTAATCGATATAAGAAGAATGAATAGAGTGCATGAAGTAAGTGTTGAAAATATGAAAGTCCGATGTGATGCGGGGATTTCTTGGTTAAAGTTGATTGAAACTCTTCTTGATTATGGTCTAGCTCCTAAGTGTTATCCTACTAGCTATAAGTCATCATGTGTAGGAGGATTTGTTGCAACTTCAGGGAAAGCAGGAATAGGGGTCATAGAACATGGTGCAATGAAAAGTTCTATTATATCCGTTGTATTTGTAAAACCAGATGGTGATGTTGAGACTATTACCCGAATTTCTACCGGTGATATAACATTAGATGATATTGTTGGTTCTTTTGGCATTTTGGGGGTGGTTGCTGAAATCGAGATGGAAGTTACTACTCTTAAAACTTCCATTGAAACTTTGGGATATAGTTTTGAATCAATATCCAAAGCAACTGAATTTTTTCTAACATTGAAAAATAATGAAATGCACAAACCATTATTTTTATCCCTTTCAGATAAAAATTTTGAAAAATATTCGCACTGGACTTTCCCTGCTAGAAATTTTTTCGTATACGTTGTATATTTCAATGAACCGGATATTATTTCAAAGAATGCAACCTTCGCTAAACAAGCAGCTATAAAATTTAAGGGATTGAGTGTTGAAGATTGGTATTTGAGAGAGAAATGGCGCAATATTGCTGATACGGAAGTTAATGTTGGTCGGTGGTGTAATACTTTATTCTTCCAAGAATATTGGGTATCTGATAAAAGAATAGAAAGCTTTTATGAATTATATATTAAACAGACTGAGAAATATGATTTTAATCGAGCCTTATATATCATTGCGGGTGCTCAAGAGGGGAATAGAATAAAACTATTTGGGCTTACTGATTTGGAAAACTCAAGAGAATTTTTTGGGATTAAAAGTGTTTTCCATGATATTACGATTAACACCTACAAGCAAGGTGATAGTCTTTATACTATCGGAGTGGTAAATACATTGTATTTTCTTAAATTTAATCCTGAAAGAGTTTCATATTTAAAGCAATTAAAATATAAATTAGATCCCAAGGATCTCGTCAATTCTTACAGATTAATTAAAGCAAAAATGAAATGGACTAGAATCTTACTGCTCTTCACTATAGCAAAACTGCTATATTAAAATTGGCCAAAGGATGGGATTAAAAATGAATGAAGAAGAGACAAAAAATATTGAAGAAGTTATAACAACTGGACCACCAGGATCAGATTTTTTTGCGCCTAGTCAAGAAAATTTATTACAACCTGTTACAAGCCTAAAAGAGGAAAAGACATATGAACGATGTGTTCACTGTGGGTATTGTAGGCATGTATGTCGTGTTTACAATTCAACTTTATCTGAGATGGATTACGCAGGTGGTCGGAATAGAATCCTTAAATCTCTAGCAAAAAAAGATATAAAATTTGATAAAGTTGGAATTATAGATTCTCTTTATCGTTGTATGCTCTGTGGAAATTGTCGTGTTGTGTGTCCAGTGGGGATTGATACATTAGAAGTCTTTCAAACTTATCGAAGGACGGCAGTTCGGAAGGGGGTAATGCCAGAAAAGCTTGATGCTCTAAGAACTTCAACAAAGGAAAAGGGAAATCCCTATCTTGAAAGTGGAACAGATAGATTTAATTGGTGTATCGGAAATGCGTGTAATGAAGGAAGTATCGCTTATGAGCGTGGGAAGGCACTTCTTAGAAAAATTGAGGAAGGTACTGTGAAGAAAGAGGATACCAAAAATTTAGTAGGTTATTTTGTCGGATGTACTTCCGCTTATAGAAATAATGAGTTAGTTTCAGCCACTTGTCGAGTTTTAGATAAAATGGGAGTAGAGTTTATTGTTTTCCCTGAGGAAAAATGTTGTGGATCAGTATTGTTCCGAACAGGATTAGAAGATGATGCTGTTGAATTTGTAAAATATAATGTTCAGATGATCCGTGATTTAGGTATTAAAGATATCATATTTTCTTGTGCTGGATGTTTTTCCACGTTTACTACCGAGTATCCAAGAATTATCAAGCAGGATCTTGGATTTAATATAAATCATATTGTTCAATTTTTCCCCCGAATGGCAAAAGAAAAAAATATTAAAATCCGTTATAAACTTAGAACAAAAGATAATCCCTTAATTGTTACTTATCATGATCCTTGTCATCTTGGGAGGTATTGCAATGTTTACGATGAACCACGGGAGCTAATCAACATGATAGAGGGAATTAAATTAATTGAAATGAAACATAACCGGGAGATGTCATGGTGTTGTGGAGCGGGAGGGGGTGTTAGAGCCCTCTATGGAGAAATCTCCACAGATATTGCAAGCAATCGTATAGATGAAACTGTTGCATGTTGGGAAGAGATTAATGCGGATCGCCTGAAAGAGGCGTTAGAAACTGAAGCTGAAGTGTTACTCAGCGCATGTGTATTTTGTAAAAATAATTTATTTCTGGCGGCTAGTGAAACTAAAGCAGATCTACCTGTGATGGATATTACTCAAATCCTGGAGGATTGTGAATTCTACTAGATCCTTTTTTTTACCTTTTTCGATTGTTTCTCAAGTATTATCTTTGAAATACTTCTGGTATAATCTAAATTCTTTTAATTTTTGTTTCAATTTTTCATTTATGAGTGAAAAAAAAGAGGAGATTATTCGGTTAGCTCATGGTGCTGGAGGGACCTTACAAGAAGAATTAATAAAATTCATTATCAAAGATATTACATTTAAAAGAGTTGATGATGGGATCGGTGTAGAAGAATTAGATGATGGAGCGACAATTCCATTACTTAACTATGATAAAGAAATTGTTGTTACTGCAGATGGACATACAATTTTCCCCTTATTTTTTCCAGGGGGAGATTTAGGAAGCTTAAGTGTTTGTGGCACTGTTAATGATTTAATCATGATGGGAGCAGAACCACTAGCATTAACATCAATGATAATAATCGAAGAAGGATTTGAGTTTACGAAACTGGGGGAAATTATCAATTCGTTGAATCAAAAAGCAAAAGAAGCAAATATCGCAATAATTGCAGGGGATACCAAGGTTATGCCGAGAGGTACTCTGAATGAAATAATTATTGCAACGACCGGAATTGGGATAAAAGAAAAAAAAATCAAAATATTAGATAAATCCCTAAAACCGGGAGATAAAATTATTATCACGGGAACAATTGGGGATCATGGGACAGCCTTAATGGCTGCTCGAGAAGGATTAAACATATCAACTGATTTAAAATCAGATATTGGGTTATTACTTGAAATTTTTAATAAAATCAAATTCGAAGTAAACAATAATTATATACATGCTATGAAAGATCCAACGAGAGGTGGGTTAGCAGCTGCCTTAAATGATTGGGCTTCAAAATCTAATGTGAGTATAGTAATTGATGAGGAAAAAGTTCCAATTAAGAAACAAGTCTCCGCTATATGCGATATGTTGGGTTTAGATCCATATAACATAGCATGTGAAGGTAGAGCATTAATCGCTGTAGATCCTATTCACTCAAAATCAATTTTAGAAAAAATAAAATCAACTCAAATAGGAAAGGACGCTAGAATAATAGGTGAGGTTAAGATTGATAATCCTAAGAGAGTCTTCTTAAAAACTATTGTTGGGGGAACAAGATTTGTAGACATGCCCTTAGGAGAACCTATACCTCGAATATGCTGAAAGGTATTTATTATGAACATCCCTGGATTAGATATATTGAGAAGTAAGGAATTCACTGCTAAGTTAATAAGAGCAATTAATCAAATATGTAAAGAAATATCTAGACCAATCAAATTTATGCACGTCTGCGGGACTCATGAACATACTATATCAAAATATGGATTAAGAACACTTATACCGAAAGAAATTGAGGTTCTCTCAGGACCCGGATGTCCAGTTTGTATTTGTCCTGCTGCGGATATTGATAAGGCGGTTGAGCTCGGACGGAGAAACGACACTATTATCACAACTTTTGGTGATATGTTACGAGTCCCTGCTACATCTATTTCTTTAGCGGAACTTAAAGCTAAAGGTGCTGATATTCGAGTGGTTTATGGTCCTAATGATGCTGTAAAAATTGCAAGAGAAAATCCTGAAAAAGAAGTTATATTTTTTGCAATAGGATTTGAAACTACGGTTCCTTTAGTAGGTTATGAAATAAAATCTGAACCACCGTCAAATTTTTCAGTAATATGTGCGCATAAATTGATACCAGCAGCATTAGAGCTTTTGATGAGCCAGTCTCAACTACAAATTGATGGATTTATATCACCAGGACATGTTTCAACAATTATCGGCATGAAACCGTATGAGATATTTTCACAGGGTTATAAAATTCCTAATGTTATTTCTGGTTTTGAACCTAATGATGTCTTGCTTTCAATTCTTATGCTTTTAAAACAAGTTAGAGATAAAAAATATGATTCATTGAATGAATACTCCAGAGTAGTCAAACCTGAAGGAAATATTATTGCGCAGCAAATAATTGAGGATGTCTTTCAACCCGTTTCTTCCCCATGGAGAGGTATTGGTAGAGTCTATGATGGGGGTTTAACAATCAAAAAAGAATTCCAAGAATATGATGCCGATAAAAAATTTGATATTAAAATAGGAAAGTCTCAGGATATCCCACCTGGTTGTTCATGTCATTTAATTATGGTTGGTAAGTTGTACCCTTATGAATGTAAGTTATTTCGAACAATATGTACCCCAATTAATCCAATTGGTCCTTGTATGGTGTCTTTAGAGGGCACATGCTCCATATACTATAAATATCATAGTGAATAGAAAAATTAAACAGACCAAGGAAAGGATCTATTATACTGTTCTGATCTCCATGAATCTGTTGCGGGAAAATTGCATCTATATCCTGTTTCATAATTTTTATTGTAATATGTTTTTATATGCCTTCCCCATACTATCTTATCATAATCTACTCTTGTAACTCTCTGAGCTTCAATATTTGTTTTATAATTATTATTGCTAAATGAAAGGCTACATTTCCAGAAGTTTGTTTTTTCTTTCATGTATAAAACGTCTTTACCCTTATCTTCTTGAGTCCAAGAAACAAAACAAACATCATCTTTTTCTGCCATGCAATTTCTTAAATATTTTAATCTTGATTCAAAGCCTCCTTCACTGGAAGCCCAATAGCCGCCCCAATAACTTGTGAGTACTATTATAACATTACCTTTTAATTTTCTTACTGTTGGCCATTTATAATGATTTTCACGGAACTTTTTGAAAGTAAACAATTTATTAGGTACAAAAGAATCTTCAATAATCGTATTTAATTTCTTGATTCCATAAAGTTCATCTGGTTCATTATTCAAATCAACTATATTGTCTTTTAGTTCAATAAATAAAGTTATCGGGGCATGATCTTCTTTACAATCAATTGACCAATCGTTGAGTACTTTTAACCATTCTGATAGTAATAGACTGTTTGGATTACCTTTCTCATTAAGCAAAACTCCAGGATTCTTTTCGAGATGATACACTTCAAAATCATTCAATTCTTGAATTTTATTATCATGAATATCATATTCTAAACCTCTCACTCCCTGATCTAATTGTTCTCTGATTGATAACTCATAAGAATTATGACTTGCTTTAAAAAATGCTGTATGAAATGGCATGTCCCATTTATTTTCTTTAAGTTTCATATCTAAGTGAATTTAGTTTCTATTTTTTAAATAATCCTTTCGCTTCTAAAATATTAGAAATGATATTCAAAAATAAGCTCTCAGTGTGAAATATTTTTTTTCTCGTACTTTTTATATATTTTTCAAGAAATAATTCACCCATCCATAATTTATGGGGGGAGGTATTTTAGTATGCCTCATGGTGGAGAAATTGTACCATAAAGTACATTGTAGTCTATTGGAGCCTATATGTACTTGATAATATATGACCAGTAGAATCCTTTAAGGATTTCTACTCATTATTTCACCTTTCAATAAAACCAGTTCTATGTTTTATCAGTAAATATTAATTGACTTTTTTCATGTTATTTATTTAGCTTGGTTTTGAAATAAACCTCTAATTTTACTAACAGTTAATTGATTAATATAGTTAATATAGTAATTGACATTTCGGGAATTGTACAAGGAGTAGGTTTCAGACCATTTCTTTTTAATTTGGCACGAAAATATAAGTTAAAGGGAAATATTCTAAACCGCGGTAATGCCGGCGTAAGATTAACCTTACAAGGAGAAAGAGTTGATATTAATAAGTTCATTTCTGAGATTAAAAAAAACAAACCAGAAATTAGTTTCATAGAAAATATAGAAACAAAAGAATATTCTAACAATACAATCTTTGAGAAATTATCTATTGAACCGAGTGAAGAAGGTCGGGGTATAAGTTTAACCCTACCTCCAGATATCGCAATTTGCGAAGATTGTATTAATGATATGCGAAATCCTGAAACAGAAAAATACTATCATTATCCATTTACAGCTTGTGCAGTTTGTGGTCCGAGATATACAACTGTATCCGCATTGCCGTATGATCGAGAAAGAACTACGATGATTGAATTTCCTTATTGTAAAAACGCAAATCCGCAGTCATGTCAGGAGGAATACTCAGATTTTAATAATAGAAGATTCCATGCTCAAACCTTTGCGTGTTCTGTTTGCGGTCCTCATTACACTCTTTTTAATAGAAATAGAGAAAAAATTGAAAAGGATTCCATTGAAGACATTTTGAGCGAAACTGCTCAAAGAATAAATGAAGGAGAAATTATCTCAATAAAGGGAATAGGGGGAGTGCATTTGGTCGCTAATTGCGAGATAGACAATGAGGACGCAATTCTTAAGTTACGGAAACGAAAGGGAGAAAGAAAATATAAACCATTTGCTTTAATGTTCCCTAACCTAAATCTTGTTAAAAAAATTGTAAATATTTCAGAAAAAGAAGCCTCATTATTACAATCTTTCCGTAGGCCAATTGTTCTTTTAGAAAGAACAAATTCAAGTGAAAACTTAATAATTAGTAAACATGTTGCTCCTGGATTAAATAATATTGGGATTATGCTTCCATATTCAGGAATTCACCATTTATTATTTGATTATGTTGGAGAAAAACCCTTAATATATACAAGTGGCAACAGATCGAATATTCCAATGGCTATTGAAAATGAAAACATATTTAATCAACTTCATGATCTTGCAGATGTTTTTCTCCTTCACAATCGACCTATTTATCAAAGAGTAGATGACAGTGTTTTAAGAGTTCATGACAATAAAATAAAATTAATTAGAAGATCGAGAGGATATGTACCAGAATATTTACCATTACCATTTATGGTAGATGTTCCAGGGGCAATAGCAACAGGGCCTTTATTAGCAGTAACCGGTGCTCTCTTAAGGCGGAATAGAGTATTTCCGACCCAACATATTGGTAATGTGTCACATCTCGAGACTTATGAATTCCTAAAAAACGCTATATTGCACATGAAAAATCTTTTGCAAATTGAAGATTCCGAGATTAAATTTGTAGCTTGCGACGCTCATCCCGAATTTATTACGACTAAACTAGCAGAAGAATTAAGAGATAAATATAAATGTAGGTTATTTAAGATACAACACCATTTTGCACATATTCTCTCTCTAATGGCTGAGAATAATATACAGAAGAATGAAAAAATAATTGGAATAGCAGTAGATGGGGTTGGTTATGGTGAAGATGGCAATATTTGGGGAGGCGAAATTTTATTAGCTTCTTATCATGGTTATAAACGGTTAGGTCACCTTGAATATCAACCTATGATTGGAGGAGATCGTTGCACTAAATATCCTGCGCGAATGACTGCATCTATAATATTAAATGCGCTTGGTTCAGAGGATGCCTCTCAAATCTTTAACAAAATCAAAATTAGGGATGATCTTGAATATAAAGAAACCGAACTAAAGACCTTAATGTCTCAATTCGAGAATTCAAAAGGAATTTTTCCTTCTCAGAATATTCCATTAACAAGTTCTACGGGTAGGATTTTTGATTCAATATCTCACCTTTTGGGAGCTTCGAAGATTAAAACTTATAGAGGTGAACCAGCGATGAGGCTTGAAGGTTTGGCTATGAAAGGAAATCCTGAAAATGTTGAACTTAAAATCAATTTTACAAAGAAAAACGGGATGTATCAAATTAAGACATCAAATCTTATACTGGAAATAATTTCCCTTCTCCAAGAGGGAAAATTCAAAAAAGAAGATATCGCTTCCCGATTTCAAATTGAGCTTGCAAGTACTTTTGCTGAGATTGCTATAAAACTTGCTAATAAGCACGATGTAAATAATATAGGGTTAACAGGAGGAGTTGCTTATAATTATGTTTTTTCAAAAACAATAAAGGAAAAAGTCCTTCAATCTGGTTTAAAATTTTTAGAACATGATGTTATTTCTCCAGGGGATGCAGGAATAAGTACTGGACAGTTAATTGGAGGATTCTTTAAAAATTCACTTTTATAAGTATTAAAATTAGATATTATACATATAATTATAGAACTTGTCAGAAAAATGATAGTAAACGATAATCATAAAAATGATCTTATAAAAATTGCTAGAAAGTTAATAAGAAAACCACATTCGATACCTACTGATGAAAATGGTGAACCAACTGAAACTTATCTTGAATATTTAAGTCTGATGTATAACCCTGAAATTGCAAGAATCGTTCTTCCTCTTCCTATTTTTCCGGAAGGAATGCAGATTAGTGATTTTTCTCAAGTAACGAATATTTCTGAAGAAGAATTAACTGAAAAACTAGCAGCTCTTAGTAAAAAGCGTTTTGTAGTTAAAATGGGAAAAACCTATGCATTACCAAATCCATTTTTAATTTATGATGCTCCCTTCATAATAAAAGAAAATTATGAAGGACCAGATAGCAAAAAATTTGCAGATTTAAGCAGAAAATTTTTCATCGAAGATGAGTACTATAGAAAGTGGGAAACTTCTTGGAAAGGTACACCTTATATGAGGGTTTTAACTGTTAGTGAACAGGTTGATCCGGAACATGAAATTATCCCTTTAGAAGAAGTCTATAGTATTATTGATAACAATAATTATTTTGTGATTATAGATTGTCCTTGTAGATTAAGGGCAGAAATTAGTGGAGTGAGAGAATGTACTGATAAGTATCCCCTTAACAATTGCCTTCAAATTGGTCCTGCTGCTGGAATGATGGGAGTAAATCCTAGTGCAAAAAAAATAACAAAAGAAGAAGCTAAAGAATTAATGAAACAATCTGTAGAAGCAGGACTTGTCCTAACAACGGATAATACTGCGCGATTTACTTCAGTGATTTGCTCTTGTTGCGAATGTTGTTGTGGGATGTTAAGAGGATTAACTAAATTTGATAATCCCAGAGCCATAGCTAAAGCAAATTTTATATCAACCATAGATAAAGATGTTTGTACCGCATGTGAAACGTGTATCGGACGATGTAAATTTAATGCAATTACTGTTAATGAATATGCAAAGGTGAATCCTGAAAAATGTATTGGGTGCGGTCTGTGTTCTGTAACATGTCCCAATGATGCGATAATAATGAAGAGATTTGAAAGAGAAAAAATTCCGGGATTAGAATAGAATAATCTAAAAAGATTTATTTTAGTGCTTTTTTTATATTATTTTAGTAATCTAACATTTAGGTTCTTTATCATGGTACTTACTAAGCGTATTATTCCTTGTTTAGACGTAACTACAAGGTTCAATACAGCACGAGTAGTTAAAGGCACCAAATTTTTAGATTTAAAAGATGCAGGAGATCCTGTAGAACTAGGACAGTTTTATGATAAACAGGGTGCAGATGAACTAGTTTTCTTAGATATTACAGCATCGTCAGATAAAAGAAAAATACTAATTGATTTAGTTGAGCGAACAGGTGAGAAAGTTTTTATTCCCTTTACCGTAGGAGGAGGATTAAGAACTGCTCAAGATATTAAAGAAATATTGAGAGCTGGTGCTGATAAGGTATCTATCAACACCGCTGCTGTTCAGACTCCTAGATTAATCACAGAAGGTGCAAAAATATTTGGTTCACAATGCATTTTAACGGCTATAGATGCTAAGAGAATTTATGTAAATAGTCCTAAGGATGCTCCGAGTAATACCGTCATTCAGGTTGGGAATAAATATTGTTGGTGGGAGGTTTATATTCATGGTGGAAGGACGCCTACTGGATTAGATGCTGTTCAGTGGGGTGAAAGGGTCACTAACCTAGGAAGTGGTGAAATCTTATTAACCTCAATGGATTGTGATGGAACTAAAAATGGGTATGATTTGGAACTAACAAGGACATTCAGTGAACGATTAGATGTCCCGATTATCGCTTCAGGAGGTGCAGGAAAACCACAACATATTATTGACTCTTTCAAAATTGGTAAGGCAGATGCTGCGTTGGCAGCGTCGATTTTTCATTACAATGAATACTCTATAAAAAAAATTAAAGAGAAGTGTAATAGTGCCGGAATTCCTGTGAGATTGTGAAAAATGACATTCAATATTGCTATCATTGATTACGGACGTGGAAATTTAAAAAGTATTTATAAAGCGCTTAAATCCTTAAATGTTGAAGGAGTTATTACTTCAAATCCTAAAATAATTAATAATTCTGATGGCGTTATCCTTCCCGGTGTAGGAGCATTTGGAGATGCCATGAATAACATAAAAGAAAGAGGACTTGATGTGGTTATTATTGATATTGTAAAAGATAAAAAACCCTTGTTTGGAATATGCCTTGGGCAGCAGCTCTTATTCTCAAAAAGTACTGAAATGGGACAGAACAAAGGATTAGATATAATAAAAGGAGAAGTATTACGGTTCGAACTTTCAAAGGTAGAAAAAGTTCCTCAAATTGGGTGGAATAATGTGAAATTTACTGATGAAAACCACTTTTTTGTCGACGGGATACCAAACAATTCTTACTTTTATTTTGTTCATAGTTATTATACGATACCTAGAGATGAGGAAAGTATCCTAGGGAAGACCAAATATGGAGAGATTGAATTTTGTTCAATTGTATATAAAGATAATGTGATTGCTACACAATTTCATCCAGAAAAGTCTAGTAAATATGGAATAAAGATGTACCAAAATTTTATCCAATATTGCAGGAAATAAGAATTAGCGAATTAGAATAATAGGGTAATTTAAAGTTTTAAATCCTACTTTTGATAATAGATTTTTCCATTTCTGCTAATCTTTGTACAGATTTCAATGGGTATTCACCAGTTAAGCACGCCAGGCACAATTGATCTTTATTCATCCCAATCGCTTTAGTTAAATCATCTATAGTCTGGTATAATAGAGTATCAGCTCCAGTGGCTTTTCTGATCTCTTCTATATAATTTTCTCCATAGATATTTTGTAATCTACCTCCAATTAACTCATCTCTGGTTGGAAAATCAATTCCCATATAACAAGGGCTAATTATTGGAGGGCAACTTATACGGAGGTGAACACGTTTAGCACCTCCTTTTTCCCTCAATAGTGAAATTATTTGTTGGGTTGTAGTACCTCTCACAATTGAGTCGTCTAAAAGAATTACGTCTTTTCCGTTCACTATGTTCTTAATTGGATTCAATTTCTCCTTTACCGCAATTTTACGCTTTTCTTGACCTGGCATTATGAATGTTCGGTGTACATATCTATTTTTCATTAATCCTTCTATATATGGTAATCCTGCCTCTTTTGCATATCCAACAGCAACACTCCGACCAGAATCTGGAACAGGAACTACGATTGTATTTTCTCTAATTTCTGGGTTTTTTAATATTGGATCATTTTTCGCTAAATACATACCTAGTCTTAATCGCACTTCAGCAACAGAAACACCATCAATAATGGAATCTGGACGGGAGAAATATACAAATTCAAATTGACATAAAGCAGTTCGATTTGACTTTATAACGGCTTCAGAGTGAATATCTTTTTGATGACTGAGATGTACTATTTCTCCAGGTTTTACATCACGCAAAAGTGTTCCTCCTACGACATCTATAGCACATGATTCAGATGCGACAAAATAAAGATTTCTCAATGAATCTTTTAATTCCCCGATACATAGAGGTTTGAACCCAAGGGGATCTCTCATTGCATAAATATCTCCCTCGGAGGTCATTAATATTAAAGAATATGATCCATCTAACAATTTACTTGCTACTTCTAAAACTTCTGACCAATCTTCAGTTCCTAAAGCAATTGAACCAATCAATTGAGCCATTACTTCGGTATCTGTATCAGTTGTAAAGATTCGTCCCATTTCATGCATCTTATTCTTAATTTCATCAAAATTTGCAATAGTGCCATTAAATGCCATTGAAAATTCAAGTTCATTATTATGAAAATGGAAAGGTTGCATATAATCTGTGGATTTATAACCTGTCGCTCCTGTTGTTGCATAACGATTATGGCCTATACCTACATTACCCCAAAATTGAGAAAGGATTTTATCCCCTAAAACTCTTGAAACTAATCCATCTTTTTTATAGGTAAAGATTCCTCCTCCTAATTTTGATATTGAAATACCTGTTGATTCTTGTCCTCGATGCTGTAATGCTATTAATCCCTGATATAAATATCTTGTTACTGAAAAACCAATATCATTACATGTGACCCCAAAAATAGCACAATGTTCTTTAGGTTTCTGCTCTTTTGCCTTAATTTTTTTTTTAGAATACATGATACAAGTTAAAATAAGGGAAGCAAATTAATTCTCTTCAATTAAAATAAATCATAAATACTTTTTAATAATTAGTTAAATAAAAAATTAGATTTCATATCAAAAAACTTGACGATTAAAACCAAAAAATCTAAAGACCTGGCTTTTGCCATCTTAATTGGAGGTGGGAGTACTCGTTTTGGAAGCGATAAAGGTCTTTTTCAATTCCAAGAAAAACCACTTATCTCATATTTATTAGAAACTCTTACTAAATTAAGATATGATATTTTTTTGGTTGCGAATTCTAAAAAACAAGTTCAAAACTACATTGACAACATTGATATTAAAAAAATTGTAGCGTTTATTTTGGATGAATATGAGTTAATTTCGGATACAAATTTACGAATTCCTCTATTGGGATTATATTCAGCGTTTAAGGAATTAAAAAAAATTGGGTATAAAAGCGTTTTTACTCTTTCTTGTGACACACCCTTGGTTCCTTTTCAAGTATTTGAATTCATTATAAATCAATCGGAAGGATATGATTGTTGTATCCCAAAATGGATGAATAATTTTACTGAACCATTATTGTCTATCTATAATGTTGAAAAAACATTTCAAAAGGCAAAAGCTAATTTATTAAAAAAAGATTATAGACTAACAAATTTGACTGATGGAGAATGGAGGATAAATTACATCTCAATTGAGGATTCAATAAAACCGTTGGACAGAGAATTAATTTCTTTTATTAATATTAATAAACCTGAAGATTTAGAGAAATTAAGAATCTACTTATCTAAATCCATGATTAGAAAAAAAAAATAAAAAGATTTGAATTGACAGATTAATCCTTTATTCCCATTATTCCACCGATGAATCCTAAAGCTCCTCCTGCTATTAAAATGTAGGTACCTAAAGAAGCACTCCCGAGTGGAAGATCATATGGTAAAATCCCTACCACTATTTGAGGTCCATCAAAAAGGGTTAAATATGGATCATAAATAGCTAGAACGTTAAGAAGAACCAATAACATTAGTACAGCTATAGCAAGAGCAATGATAGAACCGATAATCGCGATTACTCGGTTAACTAGGCCAACTAATTGCAAAACACCCGAAATTAAGAAAACAATATAGACAATCGCAACGATATATACTGTCATAGTTTCTCCAGGAACATAACTTCCAGGATTCGCCATTATATCACCAAGATTAAATATGAATCTCAGACCAGAGCCATAAACACCACCACCCACGGCATAAAATGAAAGGAAGAATGTAGAAACTAGGGTTAATAACCCACCGACTAAAACTAAAATCTTTCCAGCTCCCAAAATTTTCACTTTTAATAAATTTAAACTTGAATATAGATAGAATGAAAAAATATTTAAAAATGACCGTTCGATTGTAAAAATTTTTAAAAAAGGAAAAAAAAGGATTTTAAGGACCTAATACTGCAGCTACAATACCGATTATTCCCCCAGCATACAATACATATGTACCAATGTCAATTATATTAATTCCTAAGCTCAATGGAATAATACCTTCGACTAAAGGTGTTTCAGTGCCTAAAATGTTAACGATCCAGTCAACTCTATTAATAACATCAGTACTACCCAACCATATTAAACTCCCAATCCCTAGCACCGTAATTGTACCAATTATTAGAGGAATTCGAGATTTTATTCCTAAAATCTGCAAAACCCCTGATACTAAGAATAATATGAAGATCCCTGCAATAATATATAATGTAAAACCTGGAATTCCTAGCGTAGTTCCTAATGCTTCAGCATTAGTAAACATTGCTGGAAGGTTTTTTATAATTCCCAATCCTCCGGCATAATATATAGTTCCTCCCCCACCATCAACAGCAAACCATGAAAACAGAAATGTAGCTAGCAAAGTTAGAATTCCTGCAATTAGACTTAGTATTTTCCCAGCTCCCAAAATAAATCACATTTTATTATTTTTATAGTAATAGAAACGAATTTTATATATATTATTATTCCATTTGAATAAAAATTGTTAAATTGCTAAAAAATCCTCTTGACTAAGAAAAAAATTCGAAATTATATGAATTGAGCCCTAAATTCCTCACAACTTGTTGATTCCACAGAAATCTTTAAATATGTACAATTGATATGTATAGTAATAATGTTCGTCAAACCTCTCTTGAAATATTTATTAGTATTAGTACTCCTAAATTTAGTAGTAGTATTATTATTACTCTAAATCAAGAGAAGCGAACCCGAATCTTTTTCTGATATATCTATTCCCATGGATTTGTTTTCTCTTGATATCCAGATGATTCTATCTTAAAAAGAGCGTTCGGGTTCTGAATATAACGAAAAAACCAAGGAGGTGAAAAAATGGAGAAAACGGAACCGAGAACAGCTATAATCGCTCGCTCAGAGAAGAAAGAAATAAATTGGGCACAATATCTTGATTATACTAATTCTTTTGAACCTGCTGAGATAAATAACATTTCACAGGAACTCTTTAAGAAAGATTTCGAATAATTGCTGAAATTAATTAAATATTTTTACTAATCTCTAAACTATAATATTTCACAATTAAAGTTATTACATTTTATAATAAATCTTTATAAAAATAATAGATTCTTTAACTTAGTAGGTTTATTCTCAAAAAACGATATTACAAATTTGTATCAAACTCATCTAACTTACTAAGGAAAATTACTATGAAAGATTTAATAATAAAGAATGGGTTAGTTTACGACCCTACAAATAATATTGATGGGGAAAAAAAAGAAATCCATATCAAAGATGGTGTAATTGTCGATAAAGTAAATGGAGATGCTAAGGTAATTGATGCTTCTGGAATGATTGTAATGCCTGGGGGTGTTGATATACATTCTCACATCGCTGGAACTAAAGTTAATGCAGGTCGTCAATTCCGACCAGATGATAAACTTGAAGATTTCAATGAAAAACGAACCAAATTAACCAGAAGTGGAACAGGATGGTCTGTTCCTTCAACGTGGGCAACAGGGTATCGATATGCTAGACTCGGATATACTACAGTTGTAGAGCCCGCTATGCCACTCCTTAAGGCTCGACATACCCATGAAGAATTCTTGGATATGCCAATTATTGATAAGGCAGCATTTCCTCTCTTTGGTAATAATTGGTTTGTAATGGAATATGTAAAGGAGAAAGAATATGAAAAACTAGCTGCATATATTAATTGGATTTTAAAGATTACTAAAGGTTACGCTGTAAAAATTGTAAACCCTGGTGGAGTAGAAAATTGGACATGGGGTAAGAATGTAAATTCACTAGACGATCATGTCTTTCATTTTGAAGTAACCCCAAGAGAAATTGTAGAAAGTTTGGCAAAAGTAAATGAAATATTACAATTACCTCATACTATACATGTTCATGCAAATAATTTGGGACATCCGGGCAATAAAGAACATACTATTGAAACCTTCAAAGCAGTCGAGAAGATTAAGTCTAAAAAAGGACGAGATACAAGCTTCCACTTAACCCATTGCCAATTCAATGCATATGGTGGGTCTAACTGGGGCGACTTCGAATCTGGAGCTCCAGATGTTGCAGAATATTTAAATACGCATAAACATGTTTCGATTGATACTGGTCAAGTTGTTTTTGGTAAAGCTGCGACTACTACAATGACAGCAGACGGACCTTGGGAATTTGCGCTCCATCATTTGGGCGGGACATCCTCATGGGGGGCAAAACCTGGTATGAAATGGATTAATGGACAAGTAGAAGGAGAATCAGGCTCTGGGATTGTCCCATATTTCTTCTCCCCAAAAGTTGCGGTAAACGCTGTTCAATGGGCAATTGGATTAGAATTATTACTATTAACTAAGAATCCATGGCAGGTGTTTCACAGCACAGATTCTCCCAATGGTGGTCCGTTCACAAGCTATCCCCAAGTGTTTCGCTGGCTTATGGATAAAAAATCAAGAGACGATGTTCTATTAAATCAATGTTCCAAAAGAGCAGCAGAGAAAACTCAATTAAAAGATATTGATCGTGAGTTTACTCTAACTGAATTATGTATTGTAACACGAGCGGGTACTGCAAAAAGCTTAGGTATGGTAGATAGAGGACATTTGGGCATCGGGGCAATAGGAGATGTCGCAATCTATAACCTCAACTCCGATATAGCAGACGGAAAAGCCATAGAGAAAGCGTTCTCACTTGCAGCTTACACTATAAAAGATGGTCAAATTGTAGTAAAAAACGGGGAAATTATGTCAACGCCATTAGGAACAACAATCCGTGCAGAAGGGCAAATGAAAGACGAAACCACACAAACAATGTTAGAAGATGTAAAAAGGCATTGGAGAGACCATTATAGTATAAATTTTAATAATTACGGTGTAGAAGACGCTTACGCTCCAAAAATAAAAGTGGTAAATGGAGCATAAATTTTTTTTAATTTTAAATTATTTTCTCTGAAAGAAAGATAAAGCTTATTTGATTTACCACCAAGTGAGAATTCAAGGTCTGTTTCCAATTTTTTTTATAGAAATTACACAATCATTCCAATCACATTTATAAAAAGAAAAAAGCATTAGAAATTCAAATAAAATCATATTAATTTTGGTTTTTAGAATGCATAATGATGATTTAATGAAACTCTTAGCTGGTCTGGGTAGTGTCATTTCACTAATAGAGGGTATTTTAGGATTTGACGATAGAAATATTGATAGTTCTCGAATAATTTTGCTAGTACTAACAATTGTATTAGCTGCAATAATCTTGATCAGCATAATTGTACCTCACAAATTTGTTGAACTAAATTGGATAATATGTGTGGTTATAGGTATTGTCATGATTGTATATACAAGCTTAATTGGTGGAATTTTGGTATTAGTTGCTGGTTTTGTAGGATATACTGATCGTTAATATTTAATAATGTTTAACTCAGACTAAATGAAGTTAAATCCCGCGTTTCTAAAATATTGAATCAGATAATCATTCATGCTAACCATAGCCTTAGTAGGATACCGTAGGTTAAATAAGAACTGAGCATGATTCTTAATCTCCAACTTTTTCATTCTTTTCTTGGCTAATTTCAACCATCGATCACTTGCTTGATGTGCGGATTCAATAACTTCTATATATGCTTTCAAGAAATAGCTCTCCACATTATCATCAAATTCTCCATATTTATCATTATATGCTTTTTCGATTTCAGAATCATCCAAAATATTATATTTCTCTTGATGAGTTATGATATCTCGGTTTAATTTAGGAATTGTAGTAGGAATCGATTCAGGATATCCAATACATAAGAGCATCATAGGAAGTACCAACTTAGGAATTGAAAATATTTTGCGAATATCATCAATAAGTCCTTGTATTGATCCGACATATACAGAACCAAGTCCAAAACTCTCAGAGAGAATGACTACGTTTTGTGCGGCACATATTAAATCTGCATAAGCTATAAGAAAATGTGAAAGAGCATTTTCACCTTGAAAGGAAGTATTTGAAATCTCTGCCCATCTTTTTATTCGATAGAAATCAATACAGAAGATCATGGAAAGAGGTGCATTTTTTACCCAAGGTTGAGAACTAATTAGTTTCCCCAGCTTTTCTCTTCCATCCATACTTTGTACAGTAATTATCGAGATTGGTTGAATGTTTCCTCCTGAGGGACAATTATTCGCAGAATCTAATAGCTTATCTACTATTTCTTTGGTGATTTCTTGATCTTTGAAAAATCTCACTGATCTGCGTTTAATCATTAAATCATAAACATTCATAGAATAGTGATTTATTGCGTAGTATTTATAACTTTTATTCTGCCAAAACTAGTGTTGCATAAATATAGAATTTTAAAACATTAAAACTTCAAAGCACTCAAAAAAAAGAAATGATAATTTTAATAAGTTCAGTAATGGTTAATAGATACTTCATTTGAAAATGTAGTACTTTTAATCTTAGGTATACTCTCTTCTTGTTCTAACTTCAACTGACGTTTCTTTTTTATTGCATAATAAACATAACAAACGGGTCCTTTCTTCATTTTTTAATCATTTACTTTGTTTTTTTTCCTAATTCTAGAATATCAAAAGTAAATTAAAAGAAATAAGGAGTCCAATTTTTAAACGATACTAGAATGGGAAAATTTTGTAAACAATAGCTATAATTATTAAATTAAAACGAACTCTCTATGAAATCTTCATTTAAAAAGTAAAGTATCTTATTAGAGAGATTCTTTCGGGTTACCACATTAAAATTTTCAAGAAAATCAAGGTATTTTTTTGCTGTATTTATATGAATATTAAGATCCGATGATAATTTGGTTTTGGTGATCCCTAGATCATTATTTTTAAGGTATTTTATAATAAGCTTACTTTTTTCTTTTGAAGTGAAATAATTTACTTTTACGTTTTTTAGATTGAATTTAACCTCAAAAAATATTTGATGATTATCTATCATTTCTGATTTTATATAATTAAATTTTAATAACATACTTAGATGCCAAATCACAATATGATTAGACATTGCTAAGCTTTTTACAATCTTGTTAAAATATGTTCCTGGATTCTCCACAATGAACAAGTAAATTTGTTTACGTTTTTTATTTGTTAAAATATCATCTTTAGTTAACTTAGATCCTTCTATGAGAAGCTTTTTTTTCACTAATCCTCTCAAAATGTCTTCTATACCTCTAAGATTAATATTTATCGATGCCATTTTGAATCTAGCATGAATAAACGGCAATATATCATTTATGTTGAAATAGCGATTTTTATTAAGATATTCTCGAACCGTGCTTAAGACAGTTTCTTCTTGCTTACTCAATTCAACTGGCATCTAAATTTAAATCCTCATTTAATCACGAGATTTGTGTTGGTCTTTAAGCATCTTGGAAAGTATTGAATCTCTTTCATCTGGAGATAAAGCGAGCATTTCATTTATGAAAGCATCCTTTTCACCTTCTTCCCATTCGAATTGATGGATTTTTTCTAAAAAGTCAGCAGAAACAGCAGTTAGGTTAATATCTTCCAGTTTTGATAGATTTTGAATTAAATTGTCTTTTTCAAATAATTGGTTAATAGCTTTAATTTTAAATGGAGTTGTTTTTTTCTTCAGTGATTTTCTATGAGATCTTTTTGTCTCCTCTTCTAAAATAACTGTGGTATGAGTATAATGATAAACAGAATAAGCAATACTAACACTTATAGCACCTATTATAAGAATTATAATAATAACCATGGTCAAGGGAAAAGGTGTTGTTTTAAACCTCCAAAGATCTTCAATTCCAACTTTAGGATCATGGAATATCTGGTTGCCTTGTAAATAATTAATATAAATTCTCTGTTCATTTGCATCATGCTCATCTGCTTCCAAAATGCTAATTAATACTTCCTTTGAAACATTATCTACAGTGGCATTTTCTTTCCAAGAAAAGTAACCTGTATATTTATTAATCGTGGTAGATACGCCACGCTCATTTGAAGCGTAACCTTCTTTTTCATCTTCAGTTTCATTGTCATCTACAAAATCTAATTCAGAATTCAATTTTGTATAGAGTGCAAGTTTGGAATTGTTATTTAAAAAATTGAAATCGGTAATTTCAATATTAATTTTTGCTTGATTTGGGGTAATGATAGTATTATTAATAATTGCGAATTCTTCTGAAAAATAAATGTGAGTAGTGAAATTGTTATCTTTTGTAGCAATCCTTAAATAGTGTAGGCGGGCATCGTTAGTTATATTTATAATTGAATAATTAATTGGATTGAAATCATTCAGTAAAAGAGTATTGATCATAGAATCTATTTCGGAATCGTAGATACCATTACCATTATTATCAAGATATTCAACGATTTCATGAAATTCTATACTAAATTCTAAGTCGACTTCTGAGCCAGAATTGTAACTGAAATCTACTTCAAGTCCATTTTCATCATACTTAAAATCATATATTAAGGAGTCAATATTCTTCCCATTTTTTAATATCGAGGTAACTTCTGTTTCATTTTCTAAAAATTCGATACTAATATTTCTCTTATTTAATTCTTCGAAATCATCGTCGATCCCATCATCGTCATCATCAGAAGCAATTGCATACCTAAAATTGACTGTGGTAAGAACAATAAGCAAAATTGTAAAACTGATTAGGAAGTATTTTTTTTTCATTTTTAACTGTTAGATTTGATTTAAATTGTATAAAATTTCAATTTTTTTTAAATAAATCCATAATAGTTTATTATATGACGACTATCCTCTCTATTAACCATTCATTTTTTTATAATAATTTTAATGTTGATTTGATTTAAATTTAAAAAAAAAAAATATATTAGATATTATATTCTCTAAGCGATTCTACGTTTCCTAATTACAATTACAGTTATCACAGCTACACCTACTAATGAAACAACTGAGGCAGTTATTATAATAGGTAAGATAGATTGTACTGCTTTCCCGATATTGATACCTACTTTTGGATCATGATAGATATGATCGCCCCTCGGGTAATTAAGTAATATTTTCTGCTCAGTTTCATTACTATCATCAACTAACACAGAACTAGCTAATACATCTTTCACAATTCCATCAACTGTGGCATTTTCTTTCCAAGTGAAAATTCCAGAATATATTCCAAATTGAGTATAGACTCCTTCCTCACTTGTGGCGTATCCATCCTCCTCATCATCGGTTATTTCTTCCTTTTCATAATTAGCCTCAGAACTGAGTTTAACATATAAAGCAAGCTGCGAAGTAGGCTCGAAGTAATTGAAATTATTAATTTCGATATCAATTTTTGCCTGGGTCGGTACAACCAAGGTATCATTAACATAGGCAAATTCTTCAACGAAAAATATGTGAGCGGTAAATACACCATCGCTAGTATTCACGATTATATAATGGAGCGTAGTATCGACGGAGATAATTGATGAAGTATAACTAGCATTCTGAAAAGAATTTAATTCAACTTCCTGAACGAATTGGTCAGTAGCATCTTCATATATATCATTTCCATTAAGATCAATAAATTCAATCAGTTTCTTAAACTCAACTTCAAATTCAACCTCTTGTGCTGAATTGGAAGATGAATTTTCAGATTCAGCTTCGAATTCTGAATCATAAGAAACTTCAACTGATAAATCTGTATCATATTGAACTTTCATTTCAATTTCATCGATGGTATCTCCATTCCTTAACTGTGATTGAACCGTTATTTCATTAAGTCCAAATTCTACACCAATATTTCTCTTGTGTTCTTCTTCAAATCCGTCATCAATGCCGTCACTATCATCATCAGATTCAGCAACAATTAGATCTCCACTAGATATAAGTAGAATTCCTAAGAGAAAAATTCCTAATAAACTGTATTTTTTATTCATATAATATATCCCCTAAATAAAGTAAATTTTAATTAAATTAAACTAGTTATTCAGTTGTGACTTTATAAAACAAGATGGTAACTGATTGAGGTATGAAATTTTATTAAAAGTATTTCCATGAAATGTCTAAAATATTTAGCTCAGAAAGAATCCCACCTCTTCCGTAATATAGTTCGGAACTAAACGGTGTTTATAATATAATTTTTCATTGATAAAAATGTATTATTAAGACTAAGATACTTATGAACATAGTTTTAATGACCTATTAGAAAATAAAATGGTAAAAGTTTGAATAATTTTTCACTACGAAAAGCCTTTTGATTGTAATTTTAACTTCGAATTATATATCTAAATGATTTTTACCTCAAAACAAAATTTAGGTTGTACTATTACAATTTAAATATCTTAAAATAGTGAAATTTTTTCAAATTTATTATCTAAGGGAGATTCACAAAGTTATGGAGCCAGTGGTGGGATTTGCACCCACGATGCTGAATAGCAATGGCTCTGCAGGCCACCTCCTTAACTACTCGGATACACTGGCTTAGACAAACCTTATAGATAGATAAGAAAATTAGTTCTTGATTTTTTTTTAGTTTTTCTATTGAAGGGTACTTAAATTTTATCCTCCTGCAATAGCAGGGATAAATGAAATTTCATCATTGATTTGGACTTTTGTATTGAGGCCATCAAGATTTCGAATATCTTTACCATTTATGGTGATGATTACATATTTGCTTAAATCCATTGATGATTTAAAAATCATTTCTTCGAATTTTGATCCAAATTTGACAGCAAGTTTTTCCAATATTGTTCTAATATTAACATCATCCTCAATTGGTAAGGATAATTCCTCAACATTAGTTATATCTGTCAACAATGAAAGAAATACTATTTTAATACTCGACATTCTTAAGTCGTCCAAACGAGTTTAAATTATGATTTTAAAGTATATATCTTCATAAAAGCAATTAAATAAATAAATATTTTAGATCATAATTATTATTTGGTAGAAAAAATATTGAATATTACATAAAATATAGTTCAGTGATTTTATTATTAAAGAGCTTAATATTGGCCATCTTTCAACAGCTTATCATACCAATTGGATCTTAATCGGAAGTGATGATCTAGAGAAAGATCTAAATCTTAAAGTAAATTGGTCGCTATTTGGAACTGGACCTCTCATGGTAGACGCCTTTAAACAAGGAAAGTTAGATGCAGGATATATGGGATTACCTCCTGCAATAATCGGTATTGATAACGGAGTTCCTATTAAATGTGTTGCAGGGGGTCATGTAGAAGGAACCATCATGGTAGGCAAAAAAAAACATAAACCCATCAAGGAACTAAATGATGATATATATCAAACATTAGCACAATTTAAGGGGTATACAATTGGAACTCCTAGCGTTGGTTCTATACACGATGCGATTCTTAATTACTATTTAGAACAGTACGATTTACAGGATGATATCAAAGTAAAAAATTACAAACAAGCAGAATTTATAGCTATTGATATGGATAAGGGAATATTAGAAGGAGGTGTGGGAACTCCCGCTTTGGCTGTCTTTGCTAAAACAATTTTAGAATCTCATTTAATTATTCCTGCAAACTACTTATTAGCTAATAATCCAAGTTATGGGATCTTTTTCCACGAAAATTTAATTGAAAATCATCCAGAAATTGTCTTAAAATTTCTCTCTCACCATAAAAAAGCTTCATACATGCTTAGAGAATCCCAAGAAACTGCTGCAGAAATAATCGCTAGAACATTCTCCATATTAAATAAAAATGCTAAATATGCAAAAGATGTTCTTGAAATCTCACCAAAATACTGCATAGCCCTCTCAGAAGGATATTTGAAATCGACTGATGGATTTGTTAATACTATGCATAGATTAGGGTATATAAAGGAGAAGCTTCGTACTGAGAAAATATTTAACTTTAAATTTGTTAGAGAAATTCACCCAGAGGAACCTCATTATTAAATAATAATTTGTAAAGTTGTTCATTATAAGGAAAAGATAAGCTGTCCTTCTTCCTGATATTGAAGTAAAAGATCTGCTACCACATAAGATTCTACAATGTCTATTCCCTCCATCAATTCTGTTTTATCTAAACCAATTAGATTAGCAGCTAGATCACAACATTTGAATTTTATTCCCGCTTCAAGACATTCATTCATTTCCATCTCATATTGCCATCTCCCAACTTTATTTTTTTTACCTAGTAAAATTCCCATAGGACCCCAAAGCACTACAGTCACATCGAGCCCTTTGCCTTGATAGTATTTTGCAAACCGAATTATTTCTAAAGGGCTAGTTGATTCATAGACCATATCCTTTAAAAGTAGTAAAACTTTTGTAACTTTTCCCATTTCCTCAACTCTAAATGTAAGTGTTGTGTTTAGTAATTTACCTTTTTTTTAATAGTTTCATAACCAAATAATGAACAATAATTCTTCAGAATCTCAAATTATAGAAAATTAAAGTAAAAATTAAATGGCTTCATATTTTTTTGTTTTATAGCATCATAATCTTTAATTAGTTTTACATAATTTATTCAAAATCAAAAAATTAGAATCAAAATCTGATTATTATGGATCTCTCTGCCGAACAGATTGAAAGATACTCTCGACAAATTGTTTTAAGGGAAATAGGTGGAATAGGACAAAAAAAATTGTTAGACTCCAAAATTAGTATTGTCGGATGCGGAGGTTTGGGTTCCCCCGTAGCATATTACTTAACTGCTGCAGGAATAGGAAATATTAAGATTATTGATTTTGACAAGGTTGATCTATCAAATTTGCATAGGCAAATTCTGCATTTTACTGGTGATATTGATAAATCAAAAACTCAAAGTGCTAAAGAAAAGTTAAATCAATTAAATCCAGATGTGAAAATTGAAGAATTTAACGAGATTCTTTTACCAAGTAATATTAAAGAAGTTTTAAAGGATTCTAATTTTGTAATCGATGGATCAGATAACATACCCACAAAAATGTTAATTAATGATGCTTGTTTGCAGTTGGAAATTCCTTTTACAATTGCGGGCGTCGTTCGCTTTAATGGGCAAATTATCACAGTAGATCCTGGGAGTAATACCGCATGCTATAGATGTGTTTTTGGAGATATTACCGAAAATAATCCTTCTATGTCTTGTTCTCAAGCAGGAGTGATTGGATTAATACCTGGGATAATTGGTAGTATTCAAGCTAACGAGGCAATAAAATACATTTTGGAGTTGGGTGATTTGATAACAAATAGAATGCTTTTTTTAGATTTGTTAAAATATCGCTTTAGTTTCATAAATGTTGTAAAGAATGAGAATTGCATTGCATGTGGAAATAATGCTGTAGATTTGGTTGATAATCATATTTATAATATTGGTGATGCTTGCCGTGAATAAGCAGAGAGAATTTATAAACAACAATGTTCAAAATTTAGACATTAGAGGTAAGGTTTGTCCACTGACTTTTGTATACACAAAACTAGCACTAGAAAAAATGAGACCGGGAGAAATTTTAGAAGTTTTATTAGACTTTCCAGCGGCAGTTAATAATGTCCCCCAAAGCTGTGAAAGACAAAACCTAGGAAAATTGTTGGAAGTTAAGAAAATAAATAAGGAAAAAAGTGAATGGATCCTACTAATTGAGCGAATCTAAATTCCCTATCTAAAAATGATTGATACAGAGGAAAAAGAAAAAAAGAATGTTGTTGGATTAGGCTTAGTTTCTGGGGGCTTGGATAGTTTAACTGCTTGCCTTTTACTT
This sequence comes from Promethearchaeota archaeon, assembly GCA_048940805.1. GTDB lineage: Archaea > Asgardarchaeota > Lokiarchaeia > Sigyniarchaeales > SOKP01 > Loki-b32. Next base: position 2,419 of record JBHLOF010000014.1, on the reverse strand, counting down.
CAACAGCAAGGAATTGAAATTATTGGTCTTAATTTTAAATCCCCATTCTGCCTATGTGATAAGGTACTTAGTCACTCAGATTGTGGACTAAACTTATTTCATGAGAAACTAAACATAAAGGTGTACACACTTCCTAAAGGAGATGATTACTTAGAGGTTATTCAAAATCCCAAATTCGGATATGGAAAAAATCTTAATCCCTGCATTGACTGTAGAATATACATTTTAAAAAAGGCAATAGATTTTAACGATAAAATTAAAGCAGATTTTATATTTACAGGGGAAGTTCTTAACCAACGACCCAAATCTCAACACTTCAAAGCTCTTAAAATAGTCGAGCAGGAATCAGGGCTTGAAAAAAAATTACTACGACCATTATCTGCTTTACATTTAGAACCTACTATATATGAAGATCAAGGATTAATCGATAGGAAAAGATTATTAGGAATAAGGGGAAGAAGTAGAAAAGTCCAATTAGAATTTGCTAGAAAATATGGATTACTAGATGAATATTTTGCTTGTGGAGGGTGTTTATTGACCGATAATAATTTTTCTAATCGAATGAGGGATTATTTGAAATTCAATAATACTCTAAAGATGGAGGATATTCATATTCTCAAAGAAGGTCGTCATTTTCGATTTCATAATACAAAAATAATAGTAGGAAGAAATGAAATTGAAAATAATAAATTGCTTAAACTTAAGAAGCCCAAAGATTTGATTATGGAGGTTGAGAATATTCCCGGACCCATAACAATTATTCAAGGTGAGTTCAACGAAGAATCATTATATTTTGCAGCATTACTAACCTTAAGATATTCGGATTCTAAAGATTCTCAAGGTAAAGTAGTATATGGAACAGATTATCAGAACCTTACTAATCAGATTATTGTAAAAAAACAAAATGATGATTTGACCAAAGCTTATTTGCTATAATGATCTTGATTAATAATTGGTATTTCTAATACGGAATATATAAATAACGATTCTAATACTAATGAAATATCAAAATAAACTGAAAATATTTCTTTGAATTTACTTGAATATTTGATTGTTGAGTGTTTTTTATGATTTCAAATGGTAATGAATTTTATGGAGATTTAGAGAACCTTTTTCCTCATTTTATAGATCTAACTGATGATTCATTTGTTGTAATTCGTTCAGATAAAGATTTTCCAATTGAATTTATCAGTAATGATAGATTTGTAGAGAATTTGGGTTATACTCCTGAATCAATATTGGGGTCTTCTTTCTTGCATATCATCCATTCGGAAGATGTAGAAAAAATGGTAAATTTACTAAAAGAAATTGGGAATAGCAGACTTCATTCTGAAGAAATTAGGATTAAAAGCTTTTCATCCGAAATATATTGGGTTGACATCAGTTTAAAGAAGCTTAATAATAAAATATTTGTAAATCTAAAGAATATCTCCAAAATAAAGGATATAGAATCAGGAGAAAAATATCGATTACTCTATGAAAATGCAAATGATTTAATAAGAGTATTTAATGAAAAATTTGAATTTGAATATCTTAATGAAAACGTACATAAACGAGTATTAGGATATTCTAAGGATGAGTTAATAGGGAAAACTCAATTACAACTATATCATCCAGATGATCGAAAGGAAGCATTGCTTTCGTTGAGTAAGATTCTGAGAACCGGAAGAGGATCCTATCAAGCACGATTCCAACATAAAAATGGAGAGTATAAATGGTTGGAACTATCAGCAAAAAATTTCATTGATACCATCGGAAATCGGAAAATTCTTTCGATTGCCAGAGATATTACTGGCAAAAAATTAGCAGAACAGAAATTGAAGGAATCGGAAGAAAAATATAGAGAGTTGGTTGATTTATTACCTGATATTATATTTGAAACTGATAAAAATTTAAATCTAACATATGTAAATTCTGTAGCTTTTAACAAGTTTGGATATTCTATTGAAGATGTAAAAGTAGGACTAAATATTTCAAGTCTCATTCATCCAGATTACAAAGAAAAAGCCTATCAACAAATTAAAAAACTTTTCGAAGGAGGAGAAACTAATCCTAATGAATATCTGTTATGTAAAAAAGATGGAACATGCTTTTATGCTAGAATTCATTCAAGACCCATTTTAAAAGATGATATAATCGCGGGAATAAGAGGAACCATTACAGATATTAATGAAATTACACTTGCAGAGCAAGAATTGATGGAGTCTGAAGAAAAATTCCGAACAATGGCAGATCAATCATTTATAGGAATTATTATTATTCAAGATGGTATTTTTAAATACCTTAATGACATAACATTGACGATTAATGGGTTTACAAAAGAAGAAATTAAAAAATGGGATCCTTATGAATTCTCCAAAATAATTCATCCTGATGATAAAGAATTTGTAATGGGGCAAGTTAAGAAAAAGGAAAAAGG
>JBHLOF010000103.1:0-13506 GCA_048940805.1 Promethearchaeota archaeon | reverse complement strand
ATACTTCGATTCTATGCTAACGATACACTAGGAAATTTAAATTACACAGAAATAACAGTACGAAAAGATATTCTCGCACCAAATATTAGTATCCTAGAGCCAAATGAATTTGATCTATTTGGAGTTGTACGCCCCAATGTAAGTTTAAGTATAAATGATGGAAACTTAGAGGAGATATGGTATCAATTAGAAAATGCCTCCATTACTACTTCAAATTATACATGGATGGGATTTATTGCTCAAAGTGTATGGGATCAAATTGGAAACGGAACCGTTACTTTAAGATTCTTTGCAAATGATACAATTGGTAATTTAGGAAATGCTGAAATAATTGTATATAAAGATATCTACGTTCCCATAATAAACATAGTATCTCCTAATTTAAACGATGTCTATAATGGTACCGCACCTAGTTTTACAGTCAGTATAAGTGGTAGTAACCTAAACACAACCTGGTATACCTTGAATAATGGAATTACGAATTATACTTTTATAGGTGTTAGTGGAACATTAAATCAATCGGGATGGAATGCGCAAGGGGATGGTACAGTAACGATTAAGTTCTATATCAATAATAGTATCGGCATTTCGAGCTTTGACGAGGTAAACGTTATAAAAGACACAATTGCACCCCAAATTAGCCTAAATCTACCCTTAAATAATAGCTACTGGAGAACTGCACCCATTATTAAAGTCTTGGTAACTGATGCAAATTTAGATACAATTTGGTATGAAGTAAATGCATCAATTAGATTATTATCAAATGACATAAATCAACAACTTGATGCTTTAATCTGGACGAGTTTATTAGAAGGAGAATTTTACATCTATATTTACGCAAATGATAGTGCAAATACTCTGAGCGTTCCTATTGTATTGCATTTATATAAAGATACCAATGCACCTTCCGCACCTCTGTTGACAAGTTTTCCTCAAGGAGAAGTAAGTGGGAATATCAATTTTATATGGGAAGAAGGTTCAGATCCTTCGGGGATTTTAAAATATCGATTAATAATAGATGATGAAGCTGATCCTTTTGCCACACCTGGTTTCGTATTTGATGTGAATATTACTGGTACTTCTTATGAATTTACAGGAACTCTTCCCGCGGGGACTTATCATTTCTTTTTGTACCAAATTGATGGTGCTGGTAATCCAAGTCCTGCGGCAACAGGGAGTTTCTCTATAACTTCGGGTGGTTCACCGTCTCAACCACCAGAGTTTCCATTATGGATCATTTTTGTCATAATTGGTGCTGCTGTTGGTGGTGGAGTTGTCGGAATAGTGGTTCTGAAGAAATCAAAAAATAAAAAACAGACTATTGCTCAAATTCCAGAAAAAAAACCGATTTCTAAACCAGTTCCAGAAATTTCAGAAAAATTGACACTTCTCGACTATGATACAATCAAAGTTATGAGTACAGACGAAATCAATGCGAGGGAAGAAACTTTACTGGAATATATTAAACAATTAGAAGAAAACAAAAAATATACTGAAGCAACAGAATTCATAGGAGAAATGATTCTGATTGAAAACTTTTTAGGAAATATCCAAGAAGTAGACTTATACCGTCAAAAGCAAATCGATACAGCAGTTAAAGGTCTTGAATATTTACAAAGTCAATATGAGATTGAATCCAAAAAAGCTGCTGTATCAGGAGATTATTCTAAAGCATTAGAATTTTACAATGAAAGCAAAACCATCTCCGAAAATCTAAAAGGGTACATGGAAAATCAAGAATCTTCTAAAACTCAGCAAGATACCATGGTAGAAGAGGTTGAGCCTCAAGCGTTAAAAGAGGATATAGAATCGGTATACTCCTGTATTAATGACTTATTAACGAAATATTTTGACGAAATAGGAATTAAATACTACTCCACTCCTCAACTATACGATAATATTGAGGAGCAAATCCATGGTTTAATTCTTACTGACAATAAATTACAGATAGCAGAAATAGATCCTTTGATTAGAGGTAAAATAAGATCAATACAAATTATTTATACAGATGACCTATCTAATGAAAATCTTACCAAATTATGTCAGACATTCCAGAATCCATTTGTGATGTTAATTATTGTATGTATAAAATGGCCAGTTAATATTGAAGGACAAACAATTGAGATCCCTCCAACTATAGGAGTAGAATACCATAAAAATATCAGAATAATTAATTATCAGCTTTTCGCGACAGAAATTGGATTACAGGGCGTTTATGAGACCGCATTTAAAGAAATTATTGAGGTATACAAAAGATCAGAATTTGAAGTCTTGCGAGAGACTCATGAATCAAGTGAAATAATTATTCACAGCACTGAGGAATTAATCTATGATCTTAGGGAGAAAGATCTAATTACAAGTAGATTAGATGAATATTTTCTGCGATAAATGAAAAATTAAATTTAAATCACTCTATTTTTTTCTCTTTTTTAAAGATTCCTGATGGTATTGAACATAGTATTTAACTGTTCCAAAATTTCTGAGCGAATTTCAGAATCAACATTCGAAATGAAATAAGAAATCTGTCTTTCTTCTAATTTCGTATAGAAATTAAAATCACTAATCATTTTTGACCAGTTAACATCTTTTTTTGTTAATAAGACTACGATTATTACTGTGTTATCATAAAGTGATTCTATTATTTTCGATATTATATTATTCCATTCCGGATCAATAGTATCTCTATTCTTAGCATCAAATATTATAAACACGCCATCAAATCCAGAAATTTTAGTAAAATCAAGAGGATAACTTTCTAAACTTAATCCTTCTGAGGATTTATAGACAAACTTATCTTTCTTTTCCTTTTTTAAAAAAATATCCAATTGAGATATCTCTTTTAAAAGATTTAAAGCAGGATTGTTCATACTATCGTTTGAAATAAACGCAATTGAAAGAGAATTCCGGTTTTCGAGAAGGGTGTTAATTTCTGCTAGAATTGTATTTTTTAGGTTGGTTTCTTCAAATTCTTTACTTAACATTATATAATGATAAGACACAATTCCAAATGCTTCTTCAATATTTTCTCCAGTTAAAGCGCTAGTTTCGATGTAGGATATCTTCCTATTATATTTTTCAGATAACATTTCTGCTAAAGTTTCAGCTTCCTCACGCTCAATTTCTCTCTCCTTTTGTAAATCTCGCTTATTTCCCACAATCACCACTGAAATTTCATGTTCTCTAAATTCAATTAGTTCATCGAACCAATTCACAACATTATAATACGAATCTTTGTTTGTTAAATCAAAAACAATGAAAGCAGCTTGAGCACCTTTGTAGTAGACCTTTCTGTATCGTTTAAAATATTGTTGAGCTCCTATATCCCAAAGAAAAAGGCTTATTTCATTTCCGAAAAATTCAAAATTATGAGTTAATACATTTAAGCCAATAGTAGTTCGGTAGTCTGCCAAAAATCTTCCTTCTACAAATCTTCTTAAAATTGAGGTTTTACCGACTTCATGGTCACCAATAACAATAAATTTAAATCTATATTCTCCACCAGATTCTAATCCAATTTGATAATATTGATTATCACTTCCATAATAACCTTCTGTTTTGTAGTCAAAATTAGGAATTGATAATTCAATTAAATCTTCTTTAGTAGCAAAGAGGATTTGAGCCACCTTCTCAGCTAGAAAATATGCATATGGTGCTATTTTATCAATCGAACCAAGATTTTCAATGACTATGCTTAGTGTTATATCTTCGGTTATAGAAATAAATAAAATCCGGTTTTTTTCGGTATCAAAGTTTGCGGTCCCAAACTTCTTATAGGAAAATTCATCACGAAATCTCTCTATCACAGGATTTACAATTGCCGTCATTATTGAAATTAATTCCATATCCATATCTATTCTTCGTTCGCCGGAAATGATTAAGCCATCCTTATCTGAAACGAGAATCGCTTCAACTTGATTATTTATTTTTAAGAAATTTGTAAATAATTCCTTTAGTAAGTCATTTATATTTAGCGACAAGCAATAAACCTCGAAAGAGAATGATATAAGAAAAATTATGCTTTAGGTGGTTGTCTGATCTTAATATAATTAAATACTAATATAAATGTGACATCTTAGTTAACCAATTTAATTCTATTCATGTTTAAGGAAAAATTGTTTAAAATTAAGTAACAACATGGTCTTTTATCATCTTATCAATCCAACTCTCGAAATAAAACATTTTAGTAGGCACGAAACTTATAACATCTTTAATATATGGAAGTTTTTCAATTTCTCTTACTTGATCATCTATGTCCCTTAGTTTATCTATGAATACAGTAATGATAAATGCTTCCTGATTCGCAACTCGCCACACATAAAAATATTTCTTTATGATTTTCAATACATCATTATAGGATTCAGACGCAACCTTTTGAAATTTAACGATTAGTAAGTATGATAAGAAGTCAGCAGCACTGGTATCGAGATCAATCATGAATAGAATTATAAGATTGTCTCTAAGATAAGCTAACCTTCTTCTAACAGTCTTAGTTGAGATTTCCAGTTCATTCGCAATTTCTACGTCAGTTTTTCTACAGTTGTCTTTTATAGTATTAATTATTTTCCAATCCGTTTTGGTTATTCTGGTGTTCTTAAAGCTTAGATTTTGGGGAATAAGCAGAATGAAGTTTTCCATATTTTGTATTTCTTCGAACTCCATCAACTTTTCAAGATTTTTTTTAAAATCATGGTCATCTCCATAGGTATGGATTATTTGCATTTTATTCTGGAGAGAGATCGCCCCTCCACTCACCTCATCTAGCCTTCCGATACGTTCAATCAATTTTTGTTGATCGGTTTCTGGTTTTATTTCTGCAAGTGTGTAGCAAACAGATTTTTGAAAAAGCATAAAGTTGAGATTAGTCGTAAATTTCTGTATGACTCCTAAATCCATATAGTTCCTAATTTTTTTTTTCACTAAATAGGGAGTTAAGTTGACTCTTTTCGCAATTGACTCATACGACATACGACCGTCAAAGAGCAATAAGTTAAGGATTTCTAAATCTTTATCTTCCATTATACATGTGCTTGACAATTTTTAACTAAACTTATAATGTAACTTATGTCGATCTTCCTTATTTATTTTTATGAAACCGGACATTTTTTTCTAAATTTATGTCCCATTGATACTACTCTAATCGCCATATTCTTTAAATATCTCAGTTTTTTTATGATAACTGAGAAAAACAGAAAAATAAAATGATGTTTTTCTTACGATAATTACAAATTAACAAAACATGGTGAAGAAGTGAAAGAATTAATAATATTACAGCAAAGTGAAAGCTCAAGTTGGTATAAACCATGGAATAAACATTCCTTTAGTATAAACCTAATTGGATTTATGCTAATTGCTGTTCTAACTGCTGTGTTTACGGTTTTTTTTGATATAGTAATGATAGAAATAGGGTATATATATCTCTATTTTGTATTGATATTTTTGATGATGGTAAGTTATTTTTTCATTATATATTTAAAGACAAAATATACCGCGTTATTCTTTTTTGGAATAAATGGGCTTATAGGAATTCCAATAGAATTGATAATAGAATGGGACATAGAAAATACTTTGATATCTCCGTGGAGTGCTGTATTCTGGGCATTAATCTATGTAGGTTATGGATTATCTATCGATCTATCTTTTTGGTTGTTGAAACCAGCGAGAAATGAAAGACGGGCAGTCCTGATATCATCCTTAATCTCTTCAGTTATCATCCTCCTCCTTAGCATCTTAGCTTTAATGACACTCTATAAACCGACAGCATCAGTACCCAATTCTGATAATTTTCTTACTTATGCATACTTTTTGATCCCATATTCAATAATACAGGGAGTAATGGGTGCTTTTTTAGGATGGTACACTGCGAATTTTTTGACTGAGAGAAAATTAAAGATTAAATTCAATTAATATAAAAATGAGAGAGGTCAAAAAAAAATGGGAAAATTGAAATTAGAACTTGACGAAGCACTCAAAATTTGTGAACAAGTGCAAGAAATTAATAAAAAAAAGCGGATTTCATTTGATAAAATGTGGTGTTGGGGCTGTACGAAATTCACTAAGAGCCCTGAAAAAAGATGTTTTGCCAATTCTGAAGACGGTGGAAATAACGGATGTACTCAGGTGAATAAGCTATATAAAGAATTACAAAATCAATAGTTACTTTTTTCTTTTTTATATAAATTTCATTTGACTTAAGTTCTATAATTAAGTTCTTTCATATTCTATTACTAATTATTCCCCAATTTTTTTAATACAAACTTTATAATCATAATTTGTTCCTTTTTGAAGTTTAAAGCTTTAAATACTTTAGGAAGAAGTATAAATTATTACCATTTCAAATGGGAGTTGAAAAGTTTTGGAAGAATTTCAAAAAAAACCAAGTTATAGTGCTCAAGATGAGATAAATAAGGCTATAGGGCATATTTTATGGGGAAATAAGGATAAATCATTTTCCATGCGTCGAATAATAACGGGATTTATAAAAAAGAAATTAGGAGGTAAGTAGATTGGCAAATAAAGAAGATTTACTTAAGGCAATAATAGAACTGGATGAAGAAGAAACATACAAACAGGTAGAAAATCTGTTGAATAATGGAGTTAAACCAAACGAAATCATTGAGATTTTAAGAGAAGGAGTTGAAGTTGTTGGTGATAAATTTAATAAAAAGGAATACTTTTTAACTGAGTTGGTCATGGCGGGAGAAATATTCACACAATCTACCGCTATTCTTGAACCGCATATGAAAGGCGATGTAGAAGAAGGTGTTAAACAAGAAACAGTAGTTATAGGAACTGTTGAGGGCGATGTTCATGATATTGGGAAAAATATATTTGTAACTTTATTGAAATCAGCTGGCTATAATGTAATTGACCTTGGAGTTGATATCCCTTCACAGCAATTTGTAGATAAGGTAAAAGAAACTAATGCTCAAGTTGTAGCCTATTCAGGACTATTAACAGTAGCATTGAATTCTATGCACAATACAACAGAAGCTTTGAAAGCAGCAGGTCTTAGAGATAAAGTAAAAATAATAATAGGAGGACTCCCTGTAGATGAGAATTGGATGAAAGAAGCAGGAGCAGATGCGTACACAGATAACGCATTTGAGGGTGTTAAAATTGTAAAAAAATGGTTAGGGGTGGCAGACTAAGATGGCACTGATAAAAGAAGAGGCTATGACAAGTGTTGAAAGAATGATCACAGCTATGGAACTGAAAGAAACTGATAGAGTTCCTGTCTGGCCTTTAATAGATTTCGTTCAAACTAAATACCTTGATCATATTAATGCTCAAGATATGTTGTGGAATCCTGAAAAAGCACAAGAAGCGATGGAGTGGATATACAATGAAATGGGTGGTTTTGATATTGCTATGGCAGGTGGGGCTATGTTTATGCAATATATAAATCCCTTTCCTGATATGTTTTCTGTTTATTATTTGGATTGGAATCTACCAGGACGCCAATTATCCGTTGACGCTTCCCCTCAATTATCTGAACGAAGTTTAGCAGATCCTTTTTTGAAAGCAACCGATTATGATAAAATTCTTGATGAGGGATTTTTCTGGCTTGCTAATTTTAATGGTGCTAAAATGAGTGATATGATGAAATTGAGTAAAATCGCCCCTAAAGTTGTCGAATATACAAAAAAATGGTGGGAAGAGTTTAAGGTACCTACCTTTAATGATGGAGCTGGATCCACCATATTTGATTTACTTTCCACCTTTAGAGGATCAACTAACTTTATGAAAGATATATATCGCCATAGAGACAAGATTATTGAAATAAGTGATAAATACACGGATGATTTCATACGTATGGGAGAATATGGAATTACTCAAAGTCAAGGAAAAACCCTCCTTGTTGGAGCAGTCCGAGCTAGTGCAGATTTTCTGTCAATAAAGTTATTTGAAGAATTATTTTGGCCATATTTCAAGAAAACTGTGAGTACTTATGTCAAAAAAGGTTATATTGTTCAGTTACATATGGATACAGATTGGACAGATCGTTTGCATTATTTGTTAGAATTACCTAAAGGCAAAATCTATTTACATATGGACGAAAGAACTGATATTTTTAAAGCTAAGGAGATATTGGGAGGACATATGTGTATTGAGGGAAACTTAAAACCTTCATTATTTACAGTTGGTACACCTCAAATGATTGAGAAAAAAGTCAAAGAGATCATAGATGGATGCGCTGATGGTGGTGGCTTGATTGTAGGCTCTGAAATCCCTGATGATGCTAAATTAGAAAATCTAAAAGCTATGTGCGATACTTGTAAAACTTATGGGATATTTAGACAATAAATTTCTTTTTTTTTTTTTCTCTAATTCAAAAACCTAATAGAGGAAATTTCTAATGGTGAAAACCTTTTTGAATTAAATGTATGGGCGTGTACAGATTATCTTTTAAATAATTTGATGATGCAATGAAGCAAATAAAAGTAAGAAAGCAGTACTAGCAATATATTAACAGAATAAATTGAGGATGATTTAAAATAGAAATCTTTAAATATAAAAATAATTTCTTTCAGAATTAAATTCATATAACAAAATTAAATGGTAGGTGAGATATGATGGGGAAAAAAGGACCTCAGAGGAAACCTGCTCCGAAGAAGAAAGCTGGCACTAAACCAAAAGTAGCTCCTAAAAAGGCTGGACCAAAGAAAAAAGCTCCTACAAAAAAATAAAAAGAAATTTAATAATATGTATTTGTTATCTTTTAAATAAAAGATGATTGATTAGAACGAGCTGGGCAAGAAGAAACTCCAATAGGACTATTTTAATCCGTTAAATCTAAGATAATTCATAATAGAAACCTTTAAAAATAAGATTATTTTAATTATACAGTATCCCAAATTTAAATTATTTAAACATAAATAAATAGTAAATGAAATATCATGGCAAAAAAAGCACCTAAGAAGAAAACTGCTCCAAAAAAGAAGGCTGCCCCTAAGAAAAAAAGCGCTCCTAAAAAAGCTGGTACAAAAAAATAAGAAAAGTTCTATTATTTTTTTTTGATTCTATTTTATTTAAGGAATTATAACCCGATTTTATCATAGCAGAATTATTTTTTATAAATAAGTTAGGTAATGAGTTATTAAAATTAAGGGTTAAATTTTTTAACCAATGTTTTTAATGATTTAATGGGAAAAGGGATTCACCAGTTGTTTTCTTGAATATATGAATTCCGAGAACATCATTAAGGGGGAAATTGCAAAATTTATAAACATGAAAACTGGTTTGTACAGGTTGATGCTTGTCCAGAGGAAAAGGATTGTTGCGAAAGTCCATGTATTAGATATAGAAATGGAAATAGAGTTTGTATAAATTGTGGAACAGTTTTTGAGCAAATTTTTGTAGGAAACGAACGAAGAGCGTATACAGCTGATGAAATAAATCAGAGAAGGCACACGGAACCTCCTTGGAGAGATTATGGACCACGAACTATTCTTCCGAGCAACAAATTAGACTGTAAAGGGAATCTGATAACTGCAAAGGCTCGAACACAATTCACAAGACTTTCAAAAATACAACGATCTCTTGTAAATTCTTTAGAGCGTAATTTTTGGGAAGCGAAACCGAGATTAAAACTGTATGTATCCAAACTCAATATTCCTGAATATATCCTTGAAACAGCATGGAGAATATACGTTGAAACAGCAAAGAAAAAACTTACGATGGGAAGATCGATTGATGGTTTTGTAGCAGCATCGTTGTATGCAGCGATTAGGATTCATGAGTTTCCGAAACTGTTGGAAGATGTATCTGAAGCGGCGATGCTCCCTAATCGTACTTTATTTCGATCCTTAGCTTTAATAATTCGTGAAGTTCTACCAGAGATGGGTTTAAACTATCATCCAATTTCGGCTGAAAAACTCGTATTTCTCTTTGGTAATAAGTTAGGTTTACCTTCAGAGCTTCAAATCAGAGCGGCAAATATACTTACCAAAACATTTCAGAAAGGGTTAAACAATGGAAAAGATCCAAAGGGTCTAGCCGCTGCGGTGATTTACTATGTTGCTTTAGAAACTGAATTTAAAAAAACCCAATTAGAGGTAGCAGAAGCAGCAAGAGTTACTGAAGTGACAATAAGAAGTAGGATAAAGGATATAAAACAAATTATTGAAAGTTAAAATTATATAACTCGTATTCATTTTTACAGGGAGATCCAGTAGTAACCCAAGCTTGAAGAGAATCTCTCTCTTCCCGTACATTTGCTAACCATGAATAGATTGTGATTTCGTTAATTCCATCCCATTTATAATGATGACACACACCGTTATCATGTGAGCTTAGAAATCCCTTAACATCGTTGAGAGAAAATTTTTTATTTCGTGTTTCAAGAAAGGTTTTAGTTTTATTAAAGCGTTCTAAGCTGTTTGGTAACTTAATATTCTGATCATAATATTTTTTTAAGGATTCAGCTTGATAATGATTTGTTGTAAATAAATAATCCTTTTCAGCATATGTTACTGCCACGTGGGGGGGTAATGTTTCTACTCGTGCCATGTTGTCATCCTTATCCATAATCATTAGGACTTGTCCTCTCACATGTGGAATTTTTTCAAGGAACTTTACGGCTTCTTCGGTATTATGACAATTTTCTAAAATCCATCTGGTGGATAAGTTAATTCGTACTCCTGGTTGCCATTTTTTATCAAAATTACCTGCTAATAGTACTGCAAATGCTAATCCTGCTTCATTAATCCCTCCCAAACTACCAATCATGTGATCCGAAAAAGCGATACTTTTTAATTTACCTAATGGAGCTCGATAGGATGCTTCACAATAAGGTTGAAAGAGCTCGTTAAAATCATTATTTCGAGCAAATATCGGCAAGCCAGATTCAGTTAATTCACTTCCAATAGTAAAAACGGTACATCCCACCCCGAGAGGAACAAAAAGCTCATACCCCAATACAAATAGAAAGGCTTCCATTTTCTCTTGATCATAATTACCAGCATCACAAAAACCCTTTATCTCTTCAAGAAGATCCGGAGTATATTGTTTAACGAAGTTTCTACACTTGTTAGATAATTTAAGTTTCTCTGGAGGGCAAGGGGGAACATTGAATAGATTTTTGAGTTGCTGTCCTAATTTATATCCCATATCGTAATAACTTCCAGAATGCCTAAAAGTTCTCATTTAGATTCACTTGCAAAAATTATGTTTCTATTCGCCAAATATTACCTTCTATATAAAGTTTTCTGACATTATGATTTAAATTTTAAAGAAAATAAAATAATATTTTTGTCCCTTACCCAAATCATGGATAAGAGGAATAGACATTAAAGAAAATAATTTAATGTATCATTCATTCTTGATCATAATACGTGTAAGTTCAAGAAATGCATTCTCGACATTTTCACCAGTTTTTGCCGAGGTTTCAATATAAAAACAACCTTCCTTGTCAGCATATTCTTCCGTAGCACTCCTGTCCACAATTCGTCCAATTTCAGGCAATAAATCTACTTTATTTCCAACAATTACTTTTGGTATGTCCTTCTGCATGATACTGCGCATTTCTGAAAGCCATTCTTTCATACCAGAAAATGTATTTTGTCTTGAGAGGTCAAATGTAAGAAATGCACCAGCTGCTCCCTCGTAAAAACTGCGGTGTAAGAATTTAAATCGTTCTTGACCTCCAATATCCCAGATATGGAGCTTTGCAATTTTAGACGGTTTATATTCAATTGATTTAGTTAAAAAATCGACACCTATAGTAAGTTTATATTTCAACTCAAACTCGTTATTGACAAACCTATTGAGTAAGCTAGTTTTCCCTACGGCACTGGGTCCAACAATAATAACTTTAAATTTATAAGACAATTTTATTATCAGTTAAATTTTATTGTTAGATCTGTAATCCCTTAATATATTTTTAAATTTATCTGAATATGAATTTTTTAGAGTAGACTATAGACTAAAAAAATAAAGTCTATATTAATTCTCTATGAAGGTTAAGCCCAATGTCTTGCAGAAAATATTGAAAGATAATATATTAAAATTTTTAAAAAGTAAAAAAAACTGAATAATTCAAGAAAAAAGAAATAAAATTTCAATTAATTGGTATTATTCTACCCATTCAATAAAGTCTTGAATGTATACTCTTGCTTTTTCCATTTCTTCAGGAAAGATCGGCCCCTGCATGTCTTGGACTCGAGCAGTTAACAGTTCAGAGTAAGTTTTTTCAATCATCGATGCGCGTTCTATTTTTTCTAGATATCTTTTCGCATATCCCTGAACTTTATCTGTTGGTAACGCATGAGTAAGAAAACCGGTTCCATAATGAATTTTCTTTTTAGATTTTGTTAATAATTTATTCAATTTCTTAACCCATCTCTTTGATTTTGGGTCTGCTCTAAACACTCGTATCGCTCCTCCTAAAATTAGAACATCGGGAACATCTTCCACAATTTCTTTAGGAGATACATCCTTCACATCAGCTATTTTAACATCCATGTTAGTTGAAAACTCCCCTTTGAGAGTTTCAGCTAATATTTTTCCATTTCCAAACCTAGTATGAGTCATTATCTGTACTTTCATATTTATGCAAAATGAGATTTTGTTTAATAAATTTGTATAGACCAGTTTTTCTCTACAAGAAATTTTTTCTTTATTTTTTGACTAATTTTAACACCAAATTCAACCGCATCTTTTTTTCCAAGGGGAGCCATACTTTTGAATCTCCTTTTATCAATAACTTCAGCACCCATTTCTTTTACTTTGGTTTCCATATAATCGAGTGATTTGCCTCCTGTCATTCGAGCGGTATTGAATACAACTACTATCTTATTGCTAAGATTTTCTAACTTTGATAATATTTGAACAAATGCTTTAGGAGGAAAATTACCATGAGTGGGCATCCCGATAATCAATAAATCATATTCTATGTTACTAAGAGAATTTAATTCGTTTTCTATATCTTTAAAATCTCCTTTATCAAATCTTCCTATAATTTTTAATCTTTCAGACATTTTTACCATAAGCTCAAATGGGATGTATTGAACTTCATGATCAGTAAAAGAACTACCAATTGCTTTAGCCATTTTTTTAGTTCTTCCAGTCATTGTAAAATATATTATGAGGATTTTCATTTTTTATTCAAAATTCATTTGATTATTAATTAAACTTAAACTACCTAAGAACTATAAAATTAGTATAGTCCAATTTTTAACTTATAATGTTTTACTTTAGGTGTAGGTATAGATTATTACTCCTCAATAATATATCCCGATTCTTCCCATGCTTTTCTCATAACTGGATTTTTTTTAAGAAAGGCATCAACCATTTCTTTTTTTACATGGTTAAATGGGCAAGAAAAATTCAAACAACTACCACATCTCTTAATAAGTATAAAACCAAAGAATACAATAATTTCTACGATGGAAATTGCTGTAAAGATGAATTGACCTCCAATTATTAAAAAAACCATAGGGTATCCAAAAAGAATCATAAGGCCAATCAGTAATTGTATTTTTTCAGATAACGTCATTGGTTCTGGGT
>JBHLOF010000102.1:0-13524 GCA_048940805.1 Promethearchaeota archaeon | reverse complement strand
ATAATTGTAAGAGATGTAAGACCACTCCCTAAAACACCTGCGAGTCTAATTCGCTGAGCTTCCCCAGCTGAAAGAGATGCGGCGATTCTGTTAAGATGAACATATCCAAGACCAGTTTTGATCAAGAATTTCAAACGGTCTAAGATGATTTTATAACTTTCATGCACTATGTCAGGAATCTCATGGTTAAGTGATACTCTTTTTACGACTTCTAATAAAGATACAAGTGAAAGTTCACTCAACTCATGTATATTGTAACCTTCCAAGAAGACAGTTAAATTCTCAGGTCGAAGCTTAGCACCTTTACAACTCTTGCATGGTTTTATATCCGTGTAGGTTCCACCGATGTCCCATTCACTTACCCAACCATGATAAAATCCAGCAAACTTCCTAGTATAGGTACGCTTCTCTCCTTTGCGGTTTTCATAATTGATGGTTAGAGAATCATCACTCCCATATAAAAATGCATCTTGAGCTTCCTTAGACATTTTATTCCAAGGTGTAGTAGCGGGATCAAAGCCATAACGTTTTGCAAGTGCTTGAACCACATAATATCCTCCATTATATGGTTTGCATAAATATCCTTGGGGAAAAAATCCTGGGGAATGCATCGCACCCTTACATAAAGGTTTCTCTGGATTTATGATCAATTTTTCTGGATTTGGGACATTAATTGTACCAATACCATGACATTTCGTACAAGCTGCTTGATATGTAGCAGGATCAAAATAATTGGGATTTGGTAAGGGAATTCTTGTATTACAATCTTCACAAATCCTCATTTCTCTCTTTATCATCAAAGCACCGCAATTTGGGCATTTAGATTCCCCCGCATATGCTAATAAAATATAGAGATGGTGAGAAATCTCTGTAGCTTTTCCAATTGTATTTCTTATCAGGAAACGACGTGCGTACATCGCCTTAGTTGATATAACATGAGATGTAACTCCTAGACCAGATATTCTGTCAACTAATACTTCAGGACCCTCACGGATTCCTTGGCGCTCATACATTGATAGAGTTTCAAAAAAACGACGTTTAGCTTCAGCCTCGATTATATCACTCACTAGACTTGATTTACCGCTTCCAGAAACTCCCGTAACCACATTTATCGAATTTTTAGGGAACTCTACACTAATTCCTTTTAAATTGTGAATACGGGCATTCTGGATTATTATTTTATTTGATCTCTTTTTACCTCCTTTTTTTAAACTAGGTTTTATTGATTCATCCAATTTTAAAGCTTTTCCAGTTTCAGATTTTTCGCAATCTATTAATCCTTCAAAAGGTCCAGAATACAAAACTTTACCTCCCTCCTCACCTGCTCCAGGACCTAAATCAACAATCCAATCTGCTGCTCTAATAACGTCCAAATTATGCTCTACGACAATTACGGTCGCCCTCGCTCTTACCAATCGATCCAAAATTATTAATAATCCTTTCAAGTCTTGAGGATGTAGGCCTGTACTTGGTTCATCTAAAATAATAATTTGGTTTTTAAGATTTGCTTTTCCTAAATATTTTGATAACTTAATTCGTTGAGCTTCACCTCCACTAAGACTTGGTGAGGGTTGTCCAAGAGATAGATAGCCCAAACCGATGTCCTTGAGAGTTTTTAACATCTCCTTGATTTTTTTCAGATCATTTGGGGTTAATCTTTTTTCCTTTTCAAGTAAAACAGATATTTCATATATAGACAGATCATAAAATTCTGAAATGGATAATAACTTATTACCGAAAGTGACTTTTTTCTTACGAACTTCGTCATTGAATCGTTCTTCTTTACAATCTGGGCACGGAATCCAAGAAGAAGGTAAATGACGCATTTTAATTTCTAAAGCACCCATTCCTTTACAAGTTGGACACGCACCTTCAGGTCTGTTAAATGAAAAGTGAGAGATGCTTAAATCTGTTTCTTTTGAGTAGAGTTTTCTTATAATTTCTGATATTTTAGTATAGGTTGCCGGATTTGAGCGAGGATTTTTTCCAATGGGACTCTGATCAACCATTACTGACTTCAATGATGCCCCAATAATTTTTTCACAACCAATGGGTTTCTTCTTTTGAAGCGAAGCATGAAGCACGTGTTCTATTAAAGTACTTTTACCGGAACCTGACACACCTGAGATTACTGTTAATCGATTCAAAGGGATCTTTACATCTATCTCCTTAAGGTTATGTTTATTTGCACCTTCAATTGTTAAAAACAGAGTAGGTTCTGGTCTCTTCTTAGGTATAGCTACGTTTTTTCTTAAACTAAAATATTCTCCTGTAGGGGTATTAGATTCCCATAGTTTTAAAGGTAAACCTTCAAAAATAATTGATCCTCCATCTTTTCCTGCTCCAGGACCTAGATCAATTGCTTGATCAGCTACTGATGCTGCTAATCTATCATGTTCAACAAAAATAACAGGACCAGGTAATTTGTGGAAAATTGGTAGAAATCTCGTAACATTGGCAACATGCTGACCAATAGTTGGCTCATCGAGCACATGTAAAACATCTTCTAACTGATTAATCAAGGTGAGTGCAATTCTTACCCTTTGTGACTCACCTCTCGATAATGTAGGTGAAGATCGATTTAGTGTAAGATATCCCAGTCCAACTTGCTTCAATACTTCTAGTCTTTTTGTTATTTCTGACATCAAACGATTTGAAGAGATTGAAATATTGCTGCCGTTAAAGAGATCAATTGCCTCTTTTACTGAATAAGTGAGAAGTTGATTGATCCTTAACCCTGAGAAATATACTGAAGAAGCTAAGGGATGCAAGCCAGTATCGTTGCATTGCTTACAACCTTTTCCTTTACAATAAGAACAAGCCATATGAAAGTGTTTAGGTTCAATATCTTTTAACCATGCACCGCATTCAACACAAGATTTTACACTCGTAATTTTTTCAATTCTTTTTCCTACTCTTAGTTGGATTATATTTGAACCTAAACTTTGATTTTTTAAAATAATCTCCCGAACTTTTTCTAGAGATGTTGATTGATTAATTTGAGATAGTTGTATTAAAATTTCATGCGGATCATTTGGATTAAGTTCATTTCCGTCCCATTCTTTACCGTCTACATATAGATCTTCATTGGGAAATTGTTCAGACAAAAGATTGAGTAAGGTTTTATGGCTTCCAAATCCTTTGTTTACTAGCTGAGAATATACAAAGACAGGATTAGTCTTAACTGAATTCATAAGATAATCGATGATTTCATCTTGAGTTAGAATTGTCACATCTGCGCTGCAACTTGGGCATTTTCTTACTCCAAACCTAGCGTAAAGTAATCTAAGTAAAGGATGTAGTCCTGATGCAGTAGCTAATGTGGAATTTGGATTCCTGTTGAGTAAATTCTGTCCAACAGCTAATGCTGGCCCTAATCCTGTTATAGATCCAACTTTAGCTGGAGCTAATTTAAAAGAAGATCTCTGGCTTGCCCATTTGCGACTGTAACCGAATAATTCAATTAATCGACGATTTGACTCATGATATAAAGTATCGAACACAAGAGAGGATTTTCCACTTCCGGATATTCCAGTTACAACCGTTAAACCATCTTTTAAAGTAACATCAATGTTCTTTAGGTTATTTTCTCTTGCTCCTTTTATTTTTATTTCCATCGGATCAAAAATTTAATAACTAGGTTTGGTAATTATTGAATTAATTAAGTTTAATTTAAATAAAAACCCGTATTGGATTTGTTATTTGTTTTTATTTCTTCTGGAGTACCCTTAAATATAATCTCCCCTCCTTTTGGTCCACCTCCAGGTCCCAATTCGATTATATAATCGGTGGATGCTAAGATATCTGGATCGTGCTCTATAATTATTACACTATTTCCCTCTTTCACCAGTTTTTCAAGTAATTCCATGAGTTTTATTGCATCATAAAACGATAAGCTAATTGTAGGCTCATCCAAGATGTATAAAGAATTACCTTTACGTACTTTTCCTAGCTCTTTAGCCAACTTTATTCGCTGGGCTTCCCCACCACTAAGTGTGGGTGCTGGTTGTCCTAATGTGATATAGCCCATGCCAATATCATCTAAAATCCTTAAGACGTTAGCTATGCTAGGTTGAGACTTAAATAAATCTAGTGCTTCAGAAACCGTCATATTAAGCACATCTGATATTGTTTTTCCTTTATATCCTACTTCTAAAATTTCAGATATATATCTTGTACCTTTACATTCTTTACAAGGAATAGTAAAACTGCTGAGGAACGAGATCTGCAGGTCTTGAACACCTTGTCCTTTACAAGCGGGACACCTTCCTTTCTCGGAATTGTAGGAAAAATGACCTGTTGTATAATTTCTTTTTTTAGCTTCTGGAGTTTTCGCAAAGACATTTCGAATCTTATCCCAGATTCCTATAAATGAACAAGGAGTGGAGGTTCTAACCCTTGAAATGGGTTTTTGACTTACTACCACTAATTTATCTATATTTTCCCATCCTTCGATAATTCCTGAGTATTCTAGTAAATCTTCCCCATTTTCCTCATTCTCTTCATTATTGTTTTGTTTCTTTTTAGATACTTCAGCTCCTCTCTTGAAATATGGTGTTAATAATGGAACGAGAGTATCAAGAATTAAGGAGGATTTTCCGCTTCCAGATACACCAGCAATCCCGACCATCATTCCTAAAGGAATCTTTACCATGATGTCTTTAAGATTATTGGTATTTGCATTTTTCAGTGTAAGAAATTTAGTCATATCACTGATCTCCCTTTGCTGTTCCTTAGATTTCTTGGGAAGCATAACGTTACCAGCCAAAAATTGGCCAGTATGAGAATCACTAACTTCTTTAATCTCTTCGAGCATTCCTTGATATACTATATTTCCCCCGTTTATTCCAGCCCCAGGACCAATATCTATTATCTCATCTGCTATTTCTATGAAGCGTTTATCATGCTCAACTACAATAACTGTATTTCCTAAATCTTTAATCCGTTTTAGTATATTAATTAAAGAATCTTTTTCCTTTTCGTGTAAACTCATACTAGGTTCATCTAAAATGTAAACAAGTGAATCGAGACCGGCGTCTAAATGAATCATAAGTGAAAGCCTTTGAAGTTCACCCCCACTTAATGTTGGAAGAGAACGATGCAGATGCAGATAAGATAATCCCACGTCTACCATATGTCTTAGTCCTTCTTTTACACTTTCTACAATAGTTTTTCCCTGATGACTTTTAATATCAGTATCAGTAAGATCATCAAGAAATGCAATTACATCATCAATCGTCATCATGGCTAACTCCCCGATGTGTCTTCCCCCAATCTTTATACTACGTGCCTGCTCGTTAATTCGATAACCTTCACATTCTTTACATCTCTGTTTAACCATATAATTTTTAAAAATTTTATCTCTTCTATAGGCACTTTTACTTTCAGTAAGTGCTCGTTCAATGTGAGGAATTATACCCTCAAAAACTCTTTCTAATTCTCCAGAGAATGTTTTTGATTCCCACTGAAAAGTGAGTTTTTTCCCACTCCCATAGAGAAATACATTTTTAATTTCTTCCGGCAAATCTTTATAGGGTGTTTTTATGTCAAATTCGTAAAATCTTGGTAACTGCTCTACAAATTTAATTTGATCTGCAAACACCGCAGAACCTGCTTTAGTAATTTGAATTAAGTTCCGACTATAATCTTGAACAATCATTTCTTCTGTTATATGCATGGCATACCCTCGACCCTTACACTCCAGACACATACCAGAAGGTTCATTGAAGGAGAAATGTTTAATTTGAAGACGTTCAATAATCATGCCACACATATCACATTCGAGATTATAATTAACAGGTTCCTTACATATAGGGCAAATTAATACACCTTCCGTTGCATACAACATCCTTAACATACCATAGATACCTGTCTTAGTTCCTACTGTGGAACGAGGATTAAAAACACGTGTGGTTCTCTGTTCTACAGCAATAGTAGGACTCAATCCTTCAATCAAATCGAAAGGCTTTTCATCCTCAAATTTTGGAGGAAAGCCAATCGATTGAAGATATCTATTCATTCCTTCATCGAATATAATATCGAAGGCGAGAGAGGATTTACCTGAACCACTAATCCCAGTTATTAATACCATTTTTCCTTTGGGGATATTTACATTGATATCTTTTAAATTATGAATTCTTGCTCCTACAACTTTTATCTCATCCATTTTTAAACTCCATTCTATTATTTGATTTTTTGCATTATATACGTTATACAATCAAATCCTGAAGGATCTTTCTTTACCATCTCAATTTCTGTTAAATGGTGTTGAATTTCTTTAATATTATCAATATTAACATTTTTCTTTCGTAATAGATTTATCTTTTTTTCCAGGGGGGCATAATATTCTGTCCACCAGCATTTACTTTCCCATGGTATTTCTTTTATAAGTCTGAATCCATATCGTGAGAAATGTTTGAGTTTCCTATTTGTCCAGTTAGTGGCTTCCCCAGTAGCCATATAACCATTCGCCTTCAATATTCTGTGGCACTCTGTCAACGCCCTTTTGATATCAAGCAAATGGATGACACCTTCTTCCCAGATAATATCAAACGTATTATCCTCAAATTGTGTTTCATAGATAGAACGATTGAAGACATTAATCCTGTCTGATAGACCTTGTTGTTTAATCTTAAGATTTAATTTATCCAATGCTCTCTGATCAATATCAATGCCAGTTATCTCACCATTACTTAACTTTGCCAATTCTAATGTGGGTATTCCGGTACCGCATCCAATATCTAGTATACGAGGTCTTTCCATTTTTGGAATACTTACAAAAGCTTTTCTCGTATATTTGAGAAAAACTGATCGGAGTCCGTCAGCATCTAGTTCTTTTAATATTTCTTCAGTCATTTATTTTTCATTCTCCTCATTTTATATTTGGATTAATTTTATTACCACAATCATAACATTCAGTATCGTGGATACAAATTTCTCCTCCGCATCCGGGACAAGTATAGAGCTTCCTTTGCTCTTGGAGCCACTGTTCGACTCCTTTTTCTTCAATTCTTTTTAGATTCTCTATCATATTCACAGACCACCTTTCTCGGTATTGGGAATCAATTCTTTGTAAATTTTGACACGGAAAGTGTTCACACTCATAACAATAATCTAATTCTTTCTTTCTTAAAGCAGGACAATCTCTTCTTATAAACGCACAATTCTTATTTCTTATTCTACAACCCCTACAGCCTACTTTAAAACCTCTCTCTTCAAGTAAATCCTTTTTCAAGAGAAGATACTGTCTACATGCACCGCAATATATCCCGCAAGGGGCTGCTAAATTGTTATCTACCATATACTCTCCTCTTAAATTCTTATTTTTGATAATGCCTTGAATAAATTTTCTTCTTTGGAGAGAATTTCAAGGGCTATATTGTGTAATTCAGTCAAATCTACATGGTTTAAACAAGCGTCTTTATATTTAATTGCAGCATTGTTTAACATCTCTGCTAATGAAGTCCAATTTTTTATGGAATCTTCAATAATGGGGATACAATCTTCGAGAATTTTGAATTCATTAGTAGTCCATGCTTTCGAACCTTTTTTTAATTCTGGATGAATCAATAATTCTTCAAGAAAACCTTTATATAGTTTTCTAAAAGACGCTCCGCCAGTTCCCCATGACTCTATGTAGCCATGAACCAATTCAAACATTAATCTTGAGCGTGCAATCGTTTTTCCTTCAGGATCTTTTGCTTCCCCCTTCAACTTTTCCTCCCAATGGGGGATTGATGATGCAAATAATTTTAGACCTTGAATACCGTTATTATTAACAGATGGACGAAGCATATTATTAACTACCTTCTGGATTGCAACTTTGACACCAGCAGCTAATGGCGGATGTTTTCCACCAGGTCTCGTTTTCATAGAAAATTGGGTATTATTTGGGCACATAAACTTAGGACCAAATTCAGAACTTCGACCTTCTTTTAATTTCTCAATAGTGATCTCTTGAAAACCATCATATTCAGTATCTCCCACATACGCAATTCCTTTTTCTTCATCATAGCCGCCCAACGTTATTGCATGACCACCAAAATGAATTTTCCCCGCTTCTTCAAAATATGGCAAATATCCTAAATCAATTTGAAGAATTAATGGTATATCTTGATTAATTAATTTTTTTGATTCTTCCCATGCTTTATCAGCACTAGTAAAAGATTGTTTTCTCAATGTGATTCCCAATAAACGACATGCTAGGGAGTTTGGTTCTATCGTTCCTTGTTTACCACCAAGAAAAAAAGGGATATCCGATTCAGGGATAAAAGATACACTATTTGTAGTATCGAAAAATCCGAAACCCATTGTAGCATCTAGCCCAAAAGCCAAAGCTTCAGACATAGGAAATCCATAATACTCAAAAAGGTCTCGCATCGATGAAGATTCGCAATGATGTCCAACCTTGTGAATAAAATTTTTCACCCTATATTTATTTATTTTTTTTCTCTCCCCCATTCTGAATTTCATCTAATACTAAACCTAAAAACCCAATATCCGTTTCTAAAATTTTAATGGGATGTATGAATAAACCCCTCACATTTAAGGGCATATGAGAATTTGCTTCTAACATATTCTCCAATTCTTCTTTATGCGTTTTAAGTGTATTTATAGAATGAGTAAATGCTTCAATTTGTTGTTCATACGTCAAAATTGGTAGCATTGAAAAGGCAACATAGAAATTTTCATCATTTCTTCCTAAAAACTCTCTTATTGTACTAAAAACTTTTTCTTTCAAAAGTCT
This sequence comes from Promethearchaeota archaeon, assembly GCA_048940805.1. GTDB lineage: Archaea > Asgardarchaeota > Lokiarchaeia > Sigyniarchaeales > SOKP01 > Loki-b32. Next base: position 4,778 of record JBHLOF010000102.1, on the reverse strand, counting down.
AGAACCATTTTCTGTTATTTTATAAACCTTTAGAATTCTATTATCAACTTCTTCTAGCCATTTATTCGTTAATCCTTTTTTTTCTAATCTCTTGATTACTCGATAAATCGAAGATTTACCTATACTAGTCCAGTTTCTCATTCCACGTTCTTCGATTCTTTTATTAATATTATATGCATGACTGGGAAATTCTGCGATCAAGCCTAAAACAATGAATTCCGCATGATTTAACGAAATTTTGGTAGTATTCTCTTCTTGAGACGACATTTTAATATTAATAATTATTTTATTAATATAGTCTCACATGAGACCATCCCATATGAGAATATAAGATCAATTCATATTTAAACATATCTATAATCGTAAAACTTATTTTAAAAATTCAAAAACTCTGACTTAAACATCTTAAGCTATATATTGCAGCTGCAGTATAAAAAATAGCCATATTAAGGTGAACCTCAATACCATCCCACCATTTTTTGTATAGAATTGAATCTCTTAACTTATCTATCTCTTGAATTTTAATAGTTGAATACCATTTCCAATCAGGAATGATAACATTTTGAAATGCACCATATCTATGTGGTTTTCCAAAAAAAGTGTGCCAAACACAATAAAAAAGAATGTCTTTTAATGAATGTATTTGTCTATTAAATTCATTTTTAGCTAATTCATAATTTCTTATTGATTTTGAATAAGGCTATAAAATTTCTTCTGGAACATTTCTAGTTCTTTTTAAGATTTCTCCTTTAGTTCGTTGCCTAATGGATTCATCTGGGGCACTATAAACATGATGTACATAACATGCATCTCCAATTAAATGACTAATAAAACCTAAATATAATGCAGCAACTTGATAATCTTTACTGACATTATTATTTTCAATAAAGGCTTTTCGAATAAATTCAGCTGATTTAAACAAACGCTTGTTTCTTCTACTGATACAACCATCTGGAAGCATAATTACACTATGACCAGTATAAAAATCTTCTTCTGATAATTTGGTTCCAAAATCAGTCGTAATTTTAATTGATTTAAAAGGATTTGTCAAGTGATCTGGTAATTCCGTCCCATACAAATAATAGATTCGCATATGCTCTGAATTATGAAATATAGAATTTATCAAGAAATCATTTGGAAAATAATCTTTTAGAATATAAATCGCTCTGTCAGCAATCCAATCATGAGTTCCATAAACCTCGGATTTGTTATAATAAAAAATTGTCTTGAATTCATCGAAATTATCAATGGTTCTTCCATTTAGCATTCTATTAATTATGTATTTTGAACCTATTTAAATAAAAACAGAGTGTAATATCACACTAAAGATACCTAATAGTAAAATAAAAAGAGAAATCGCAAGAGAAGCTGACGCTTTGTACAAAAAATAAAAAATGAAAAAAATCTGACTAATTGTTTTTTGGTATTTTTATTATAAAATTAAAACTGAATTTGAGTTGATATTCTATGTTAATAAAAACTAATACACAGATTATTGAGGATAAATCACCAGATCTATTTAAAAAAAAATTTAAATGTTGTAATTATGTTGAAAGTATCATTAATATTAATTATATAATTATTATACAATGGATATAGAAACAGAGAAGATACTTACTTTGGTGGCTGAGCGAGCACAATTAGCCGAAGGCGTCGAAGGTGTTCGCTCAATATTATTATTTATGTATCGTTTTCCTTCGCTAAAGAATAAAATATTATCTCAAAAAACGGGTATTGCGATTCCTACGCTAGCTGCGGTTAGAAACGAGTTAGTAAAATCAGGATTTATTGAAAAGAAAAATTTTCTTGGTGAACGAGGAAGAAAATGGGTGAAAACAAATTTAAATTTGAAATTTGACTATGATCCTCTTCCTGGTAATTTTGACAGTCTTTTACGCGAAGCACCTGATGAATTTTCTTATTTGAATAATATCAGAAGTGTTCTTGACGATAGACCAATTCCGGAATTTGCGCTAGATCAATCCCATGCTGACTTTTCAACAGTGATAAAGAAGACATTGTATTTACTCAAAAAAGGAGATATCGAGGGAAGAAAGATAATTTTTTTGGGGGATGATGATTTCATTTCATTAACGGTAGGATTAACAAAATTAGCAAATGAAATAACCGTATTGGATATCGACAATAGAGTCTTAGATTTTCTTTTAAAATCAGCAGAAGAACTCTCAATAACTAATTTTAATGTTATTTCTCATGACTTAAGAGAATCTTGCCCTAACAATATTATAAACAAATATGATGTAGTGGTAATGGATCCCCCTTATACTAATGAAGGGCTAAGATTGTTTCTAAAAAGGGCAAGTCAAGTCTTGAAATCAAATATTCAAATTAATGAGAAGAATTACTCAATTATAGGTAAAAAATGCATCCTCAGCTTTGGAAACAAACCACCAGCACAAATGCAGAAAATACAACTTTCGATATTGGATCATGGATTTATCATTAATGAAATGATACCTGATTTTAATCATTACAAGGGAGCGAGCATTATTGGCCAGTTTAGCCATCTTTTTTACTTACAAACTGTTACTAAGCCAGTCAGTACCTATAATCTTAGTCTTACCACCGGTCTAATATATACCTCCGAAGTAAAATCTAAAGTGAAACAACCATATCTTCCTATTGGTTACCATTTTGTAGGAGAAATGCATTTTGAAGACCAAGAAACTCTTTTAGATAATGAAAGAATACAAAAAGTATTTCTGGATTCTCTAATTTCAGCAGATTTAACGATTCTTGATATTTATCAACATAATTATCAACCACATGGATTCAGTGCGGTAGCAATATTGAAAACCAGTCATGCTGCGATTCATACGTGGCCGGAGCATGGTTACATCGGTATCGATATTTTCATCTGCGACGAGTTTTCTAAAGGATTAGAGGTTATAAAATTCTTAAATGATCGATTAAAACCAGGAAAATCTGACTTCTTTTACGCAGAACGAGGGAAAAAAAATGCAATGAATTATGAACTAATTGATATCAAATAGAAGATAAATAAAAATAGATATGAGTTAAAATAGTTGACAGCAAATATAATTGGTGTGTACTTCGACTTCTTTGGTACTTTAATCGATTCAGACTTTGCAGTAACTGGTATGTGGTCTCGAATTGCCAAAAGGTTAGGAAAGGATATCGAATATAATGATCCAAGAATAACGGAAGGGAGGCAAAAGCAAAGGGAAGAAGCTGAAAAACTTCAGCTGAAAGGTAAGAAATACATGACTTTCTCACAGAGCGACTGGGATTACCTTAATTCTTTCGTCCTTGATAGTATCGGAATAAGAAGTGAAGGAACCAGTGAAATTATTAGTGAAGAATTCGACAAGAATTTTTTCGAGCTATATCGTTTGTATCCTGGATGCAGGGAAACTCTAACTAAAATTAAAGCAAAGAATATTAAGGTTGGATTACACACCCACGCCCCTCGTGAAAAATGCCAACTGAAGATGAAAGAATTGCTAATTTTTGAATTTTTTGATATCTTTATTCATACTCAAGATTATGGATATAATAAATCTCATATAGAAGTTTATACGATTGCCTTAAATGCTATGGAGACCGATGATCCCAGAAAAATATTACATGTGGGAGACAGTTTAGATTTTGATGTCAAAATGGCACAGAAAGTAGGAATGACACCTATTCTCTTTGATCCAAATAAGGAATATTCACTAAAGGATATTATAGTTATTAATGAAATGACCGAGTTATTAAAGTATCTCTAATAAACCAATATATTTTGATATTTCAAAATTGTTATGGTCTATTCTTTATATACAAGTTCATGCTAAAATGATTCAATAATGAATATTACCATATTATATTGATTTTAATTTCAAAATTTAATATAAGATACACGTGATCGAACCAATCTTTAACATTTCAACAAATATTGGAACTTTACATGAGAGTTCTCTTCATGCTGCATTAAAAATGTGGTACAAAGAAGCAGAGGATAAGTGTGAAGTTCGAGTTGAAAGTTTCATAATTGATATTGTTCGAGATGATCTTTTAATTGAGATACAGACCAAAAACTTTTCAGTAATTAAAAGAAAACTCGAAAAATTAGTAAACAAGTATAATATTCTATTAGTTCATCCCATTGTTAGAGATAAGTGGATTATTAATGTAGATCTTCTATCAAATATGACTATTAGCAGGAGATTATCTCCGAGACATGATTCATATGAAGCTATATTTAAAGAGTTAGTCAGAATTCCTGAATTGATTTTAAATCCCAATTTCTCAATTGAACTACCATTAGTGCAGATAGAAGAGTATCGTAAGAATGATGGGAAGGGAAGCAGAAAAAGAAAAGGTTGGAGTATTTATGACCAGACGTTAGTGAATGTATTGGAAAAAAAGACTTTTTCTACGCCTATTGATTTTCTAATGTTAAAACCTGCAAACTTGAATACTCCATTTACTAATGCTGAACTGGCAAATTCACTTAATAAACCTTTAAGATTAGCTCAAATGATGAGTTATTGCTTAAGAAAAATGGGAATATTAAAGGTTGTTGGGAAACAAGGAAACGCTTATCTCTATAACTATTAATAAAAAGTTAAAAATAACAGGATTAGATTAACAATAAATACGGATTTTTTTATTATAACTCATTATTATTTGCCTTATTAATTTGAATTAAGTATTTCTCAAGGTATAAAATTTATATTTTCATTCGCATTAAAAAAGTACGAGTTATCCAATTGTGTACAATGTCAAAATTTAATTTAAAATTTTTTTGAAAT
>JBHLOF010000001.1:75720-151030 GCA_048940805.1 Promethearchaeota archaeon | reverse complement strand
CAAAGGTGAAAAATAATAGGATTAAGATTGGCTTCGGGATTAGCTATAACTGCCTTGTTTGCACTTCTTTATGCTGTAGTTTTTGTAATAGGTGTCTGGTTCCTACCATCTTCGCTGTGGGGTTTAGTAATCATGATTGCCTTAACCCTTGGTATCGTGTTGTTCCAATATGGAATTTCTCCATTGATCATCGGGTGGATTTACGCAATTGATTGGATTTCCTATGAAGATTTTGCAATAAGTTACCCTCACTTAGCTGATTCTCTCGATAAGGTTGTTGCTTATAATGGAATCCGTCAACCTAGGCTTGGAATTATACATGATCTAAACCCAAATGCATTTACTTTTGGGTGGAGTAAAAATTCGGCAAGAGTTGTAATTACTGACGGAATTCTTCATTATTTAAACGAGAAAGAGCAAAACGCAGTGTTTTCGCATGAACTAGGACATGTTGTACATTCAGATTTTATAATCATGACCATTGTGTTTGCGATTCCTTTAGTTTTGTTGACAGTAGCTCGATGGGCTTATTATGCTGGCTGGTATTCTGGAAGAAGACGGTCAAGTGATGATGAAGGGAACGTTATTGGTCTGGTATTAATCGCGATTGCGGTTTTATCATATATCAGTTATTACATTGGATTCTTGATATCGTTAATAGTAAGTAGGATTCGGGAGTATTATGCAGATGAACATAGTGCGGAAGTTCTTGAAGATCCAAATGCCCTATCAACTGGACTTGTTAAAATTGCTTATGGTTTGCTAGTTGATGGCAACATTAAGGAAAGAAATAAATCAAAAGTACGTGCCCTTCGGGGATTAGGAATTTTTGACCCAAACGCAGCAAAAGGTTTAGGAATAATTAGTGTAAGTACAACGGGAGTTTTGGAAATGGATGCAATTCAAGCAGCAGCAGCATGGGATTTATTCAATCCTTGGGCAAAATATTATCAAATTTTCTCTACTCATCCACTTCCCGCCAAAAGAATAATGCGATTGAATGAACAATGTGAATTTTATGGAGTGAAACCCGAAATAGACTTTAAAATCGCTAGGAAGTTAAAAGAAGAACAAGCAGGGAGGACTTTATGGGATCAATTTCTTGGAGATATAATTATGAAATCACTTCCAACATTGGTATTTCTTACTTTACTTGGCTTTACTGTTGTCTGGCTATTTAATCTTGCTAATATAATCTCAATAGGATTTTTAACATCACAAAATCTTCTTCTCATGTGGGCATTTGGATTTTATTTAATTGGTTTCGCTTCAATAATAAAAACAAAGTTCATGTATAAAAGTGGATTTTCCTATCATCGGGTTGTTGATCTTGTGACTAACGTAAAGGTGAGCCCGATTAGAACCGTGCCTGCAATACTAGAGGGAAAAATTGTAGGCAAGGGTATTCCAGGTTATTATTTCAGTGAAGATATGTATTTTCAAGATGATACCGGCTTAATGTATGTAGATTATAGATTTGGAATAGGGATTGTCGATTTAATTTTCTCACTTAGAACAGTCAGACGTTTAATAGGACAACGAGTTAGAATCAAAGGATGGTACCGAAGAGGTCCCATACCTTACATTCAAGTAGACACTATAGAATCTGAATCAGGAACTCGACATAGAAATTATGCTAAGCATCTACGCTATACATGGGCAGTATTAGCTTTTATACTCGGAATAATTTGCTTGTATTTTTGGTTTACTTTATAAAATTAACTTTTTTTTAATTTTTACATTTTTGTAATTTTTAAACTATTTTAGTGTAGATAAATTCAAATTAAAACTAAAATCTTGGATTTTGTTTTAAAACACATCTCAATTCTTGATTATAAACAACTTATAAAACGAAATGGAAACTCTTTTATATGTTTTGGTGAACATATTACTTTAATTCAAATAATATTATGAAGAAGAACGAATATGGGAATGTTGAGTGGAAAAGTTGCCATTATAACTGGTGCGGGTCGTGGATTAGGTCGAGAAGAAGCTATAGCTATGGCAAAGGAAGGCTGTAATCTTGTCATTAATGATCTTGGCTCGAGTTTTGATGGGACTGTAATTCATACTGAAATTAAAGTTGCAGATGAAGTAGCGGAAGAATGCAAGAAATATGGGGTTCAAGCTGAAGGAAATTACGATTCTGTCACTAATTTTAAAAAAGCTAAAGGTATTATTCAACAAGCTGTATCAGAGTATGGGAAGTTAGATATTTTGATTAATAATGCAGGTATTCTGCGTGATAAAATGATTTTTAATATGAGTGAAACGGAATTTGACAGCGTTCTTGATGTTCATATGAAAGGCACTTTCAATATGACTCGACATGCCGCAGAGTATTTTAGAAGTGAAGTTAAATCTAATCCTGACTTAGGAAATTTCGGAAGAATAATAAATACTTCTGATGATGCAGGATTGTTGGGGAATGTGGGGCAATCAAATTATGGTGCTGCTAAAGCGGGTATCGCTTCTTTTACACTGATAACCGCCATGGAATTAAGGAAATATGCAACAGTAAATTGTGTTGTTCCCCGAGCTAGAACAAGACTCACAACGGACGCTACTCCAAAAATGGCGGAGATTATGAGCACCAAAGCTAAATCAGGAATGGATGTTTTTCACCCATCACATCTTGCACCTCTCATAGTTTTTTTATCCTCTCATCATGCTAAAGATATAAATGGGGAAGTTTTTAGAATGGTTGGCGATAAACTGTGGATTTATCGTGGCTGGCACACAGTTAATCAAATTGAAAATAATGGCAAAAAATTTACACCAGACATCTTAGTAGAAAGAGTTTGTACTGAATTATTAAAAGATTTACCTCCAAAACAAGATATCTCTGATATAACAAGTGAATATTTAGGCTTTGGATGAAAATTAGATAGTAAAATCATTTATCTCCTTAAGAATCTATCCTAGATTAGTATTTCCATATTCAATGGTGTTAATCAATGACCATGCATAGTTGTTAAACATTACTTACTTCAGTCAATCTGAGAATCTTTTATAGAATCAAACCTAAAAGATTATTAGTATTGTATAGCTTTATAACTTAAGTATAATAGCAATCATTAAACTTCAAGTAGTTAAGGAGATGCACCTAAAATGAGTGATGAACCCCAACTTCCTCCAATCCCCGCGATAGGAGAGATTCTTGATCGTAAAAAAAGATTTGTTGAGAAAAAACATAGTATAATAAAATGTAGCACGTGTCAAACTGATTATACTAGGACATTTAAAGCGGGAGATTACGTGTTTAAAAAACTTACCGATGAAGAATGTGAGAAATGCCATAGCAGTAAAGCCTTAACCATTATTGAGATTTATTCGGAATGGATTGATCCAAAAAATAAGAAATAAGAAAAATTGATAGTTTTTTTTAAGTTCTTTTTCGGTTTATAAAGATGTAAACAAACCCTATAATTAAACCTAACAAAACCAAGAAAGGTATTACTGCAAACGCTAAAATACCAAGAGCACTAATATCTAGAAAATAATATAAGTAATCACCCGTGAATGCACCATGAATAAAAACAAACACAACGTACCCTATTGGATATATAATCCAATAAAGTAAATAATTCCATCTATACTTTATCTTATTTTCTGTTAGTACCCAATCAATCATAAATGCAATTGGGAGAATATAGTGAAAAATTAAATTAGTATATGCTGCAAATCCAGTTGGTGTGTAAAGAAAACTTAAAAAAACCGCAAAAAACAAGAAAGTTATTGTAATATAAAGGGTAAGAGCACCTTTTAGAGGACCTGTAATTTTATTAAGAGTTTCTGGTTTTTTGTGCCATATGATTGCTAATGTAAGCCAGATTGTAATCATTAAGTTGGTTTGCATTGTGAAAGATTTAAATTGATTAAACCAAGGAAGAAATACTCCGTACGAGATTGAATAATAAATAGCACTGGCGATAAGTGTAAACCAACTTAATCCAGCAAATATTATTCGGTAAATCAATATCTTTTTATCTGAAAGGGTTAATTCTCTCATTTACATTTCTCTTTTAATATAGTTGAATTATATTATCATTATGAAAAGAACTATTAAAACAATTTCTTCTTCCTTCTTTTTATTACATAATGAAGAATAAGACAAGCTCTTAATTGAGTCCTAACATTTTTATTATTAGATTTGCCATAGAATAAGGATCTAAAGACTTTTCAATTGCTTTATTAATATACATCCCAATTTCTTTATCAGAACTCAATAGTTCAATTACTTTTTTAGTTAATTTATATTTTAAAATTTGAATTGTTTCGTTTTGAATTCGATTTTTTAGATAGTTTGAGATAATTCCTGATTTCTCTAAAAATTTTTGATGTTTTTCGATAAGACCAAAAAGTTCCTCGAAATTTTCTCCTGTTTTTGAATTCACTTTCGCAATTTCTGGTGTCCACTGTTGAATTTTACTAAATTGAGCACTCAAATTTTGAGATTCATACTTATAACTATTTCGAAATTCAAGCATTTGCATGATATCTGCAACTTTTTTATCTACTCCTGGGAGATCCATTTTATTTACAACAAAAATATCCGTTATTTCCATAATACCGGCTTTGATTGCTTGGATATCATCTCCTAATCCTGGAACTACAAGAACTAAAACCGTGTGTGCTGATTTAAAGATATCAACTTCAGATTGACCAACACCTACAGTTTCAACAATTATTATATCACATCCATAGGCATCAAGAATTTTTATTGTATCTTCAGTAGCCCTTGCTAAACCGCCTAATTGACCTCGGTTTGCCATGCTTCTGATGAACACATTTTTTAAGGAAAAATATTGTTTCATTCGGATTCTATCTCCTAGTAATGCACCCCCTGTTAAAGGAGAAGTCGGATCAACACATATTATCCCTACTTTCTTACCTTCCTCAACGTAACTTTTCGTTAAGGTTGAAATAAATGTTGATTTTCCCGTCCCAGGTGCCCCAGTTATTCCAATAATGTATGCATTTCCTGTATGTTGATAAATCTTGTTTATTATCTCTTCTGCGGCTTCAATGTTATTTTCTACGATTGTAATCAGTCTTGCAGCAGCCCGAGTATTTCCATTTAGTAACTTTTCAGTTAGATCAGAATAATCCATTATTAGTTTATCTTTTTAAATTATTTTTCACAAATTCAACAATCGTGTTCAAATTTGTCCCTGGCCCATAAAATCCCTTTAAACCTTGTTCTTCTAAAAAAGGTTTATCTTCATCTGGTATAATACCACCCACTGCCACCAGTACGTCATCAATTCCCTGTTCCTTCAGCTTAGACATTATTACGGGACATAATGCATTATGAGCTCCTGATAAAATGCTTAACATAACGGCATCAGGGTCTTCTTGAATAACCGTATTTACAATATCATCAGGTGTTTGATGAATTCCTGTATAAATAACTTCCATCCCAGCATCTCTTAAAGCTCTTGCAAGAACCTTGGCACCTCTATCGTGACCATCTAAACCTGGTTTACATACTAAAACTTTTATTTTTCTCTCTTGCGTCATTTAATTCACCTATTTAATATATTGAATCTTCATGGTAAGTCCCAAATACTTCTTTTAGAGTATTAATAATTTCTCCAATGGAAGCATAAGCTCTTATCGCATCAATAATAAATGGTATTAGGTTTTCTGTACCTTTTGCTTTTACTTTTAGCCTTTCTAAAGTTTTATCTACCTTATTATTATCTCGAACTTTCTTAATTTGTTCTAATTTATCAACTTGTTCCTGTGCGACTTCCTCATCAATTTTTAATATCGGAACAGCACGGATATCATCCTGCTGAAATTCATTTACAGCCACTATTATTCTTTCGCGATTCTCGACCTCCTGTTGATACTTATAGGAAGCATTAGCAATTTCTTTTTGTAAGAAATTAGCTTTAATCGCAGGAATTACACCTCCTAATTCTTCAATTTGAGCAAAATACTTTTCAGCTTCTTCTTCCATTTTATTAGTAAGCCACTCTACATAATAAGAACCAGCTAAAGGGTCAACGGTATCAGTTACTCCTGACTCATATGCAATTATTTGTTGAGTTCTTAGTGCGATCTTTACAGCCTTTTCGGTTGGAAGGCATAAAGCCTCATCAAACGAATTTGTGTGTAATGATTGAGTTCCTCCTAATACAGCAGCTAACCCTTGAAGGGTTGTTCTTACAATATTATTTTCTGGTTCTTGAGCAGTGAGCGAAACTCCTGCAGTCTGAGTATGGAACCGCAGCCTCATAGATTCCCGTTTCTTTGCACCGTATTTGTACTTCATTCTTTTAGCCCAAATTCTTCTTGCTGCCCGATATTTACATATTTCCTCAAAGAAATTATTATGAGAATTAAAAAAGAAAGATAATCGAGGAGCAAAATCATCAACATCAATTCCCCTCTTAAGCGCAGCCTCCACATAAGCAAATCCATCAGCTAAAGTAAAAGCTAACTCTTGAACCGCAGTAGAGCCTGCTTCCCGGATATGATATCCGCTAATGCTAATTGTATACCATTGTGGAACATATTTCGTGCAATATTCTATTGTATCGACAATTAATCTCATAGATGGTTCAGGTGGGAAGATCCATGATTTTTGGGCAATATATTCCTTTAAAATATCATTTTGTATTGTACCTCTTAATTGATCTGGACGATGGCCTTGTTTCTCAGCAGTAACGATGTACATAGATAATAGTATGGATGCAGGAGCGTTTATCGTCATAGAAGTGCTAATTTTAGAAAGATCAATACCATCAAATAAAGTTTCCATATCTTTCAATGTGTCAATTGCTACACCCTCTTTTCCAACTTCTCCTAACGCCATTTGGTCAGAAGCCTCAATCCCGTAAATAGTATGAAGACTGAAAGCAACACTTAACCCCGTCTGACCATGTTCAATTAAAAATTTATACCTGTTATTTGTTTGTTCAGCAGTTCCGAATCCGGCAAACTGTCTCATAGTCCAAAATTGACCTCGATACATGTTTGGATAGGCCCCTCGGGTAAAAGGATATTGACCAGGGAATCCTAGATCTAATTCATAATTTAGATCTTTAATATCATTTGGAGTGTAAAGTCGTTTAATTTCAATATCGGATAAATTTCTAAAACTTTTTTGACGTTCTTTTTTATCAGAAAAAGAATTTTGCCATTCCTCTAAATCTTCCTTAATTTTATCAAATTCTGTCATAAAAATCGTTCTTTAGTACGGTTTTAAATTTTCAATAAAACTTGGTTTTATTGTTCTATCTCAAAATAGATAAGCGTTTGAAATTATATTAATTTTTTTTCAAAGTTTAATCAAGATAGAGAATTATCTGGAAGACGAAGAGAAATGACTTAAGTAATAAAATTCTCCCTAAAAACTTTATTCGGATCAAGTCCTCTTTCTTTAAGAAATCTTACTACCTGATCTCTTGGATCTTTCGGAAAATCTTGATCTTCTTCACGATGTATAAGATACGTAGCATTTTGTTTGCATTTATGTGCGCATACCCCGCATCCTATACATCTCTCATGATCAAACAACAATTTTTTGTTATCCACTTTAAGAGCATTCATAGGACATAGTCTTGCACAGAGTCCACACACAATGCATTTATCCCGATTTACTTCACGAATATAATTTGAAGGCTGGTGTCCTCTGGGTATGATTCCAGACATTTTCACAGCAGAATCCAAAAATAAACAACAACAACTACAACAATTGCATATAGAGTCTATCCTTCCCTCCGTATTTGAAATCCCATGAACTAACCCAGCATCTGCAGACATTCGTAAAATTTTCAAGGTTTCTTCTTTGGTTATTTCTCGCCCTAACCCGTTTTCTACGCAATATTTTCCTAAACTATCAAAATGCAAACACCTTTCCAAATCATATTTACAATCTTCAAAATCATTATCAAGGTTGTGTCTATGACTGCAAGGACATACTGATACGGAATAATATTCAAAGTTATCGATAACTTTTATTATATCCTCATAAGGCATAATTTGGCATGTATCATGTATAGTTTTATTTATAGGTATGGCTCTGAGTCCTTGGGTCTTATGCCCAATAAATTCCTCTGCCAAAGATTCAATATAGTATTGATTTAATAAGGGAGAAATTGTACGATTCATTTTATTGTTTTTCCCCGTCCATCCAATCGATCGATAAAATATAAATATGCTATCCCGTAAAGAATATCTAACTTCTGATCCTCTTTCACTACGATATATAATTCCCTCTTTAGAGAGTTTATCTAATTTTTTTATTAATTTCTTGACAGGAAAATTTAAATTTACCGAAAGTTGTTCAGCTGTATGCCCAATAAAGGGAATTTGTGTAAGCAACTTAGCATCATCGGGTTTAAATCTTAATTTAAGGAGTGGCATAATATGTTCTGATTCTGGTAAACGTATTATCCAACTTCTGAAGTGTTTAATTAGATCAGTATAATAGGAATCTTTAGACATAAATAGTCTCTAATTTCCTGTGATAGCAAAATTTAAAATGCTTTTTAAAAATCTTTATTGAATCATTAAGCAATGAATTTTATTTTTTTTAATTATTTAAGCTTAATAAATATGAAAAAAGATAATTGATTATGACTAAACTCATTTTTCTTGGATGTTTGAGTAAAAAATTATATGATAACACGTGCAAAAATGCGATCAAATTAATCCAAAAAATAGATAAAGAATACCAAGAGTTAGAAAATCCCCCGTGTTGTGGCTCATTAGCGTATCATATAACTTCAGATGAAGAAATGAAAGACCATGTTAAATATGTCAATGAATGGTTTAAAACAAATGAGGTAACGGATTTAATTACAATTTGTGCTGGATGTTATGCCTATTTCACCCGTTATTATAAAGAATTTTTAGGGACGGATTTTACTGTTAACACTCAACATTTACTTCAATTTCTTGCTGATCCTGCAAATTTAGAAAAATTGAATCTTAATAATCACGGAAAACCAATAAAAGTTAATTATCATGATGCTTGTCATTTAAGAAACTCTCGGATCCCTGTAATTGGGGAACCTAGGAAAATCATTAACTCAATTGATAACATTGAATTGATCGAGATGAATTTTAATAAAACAAAAAGTATTTGCTGTGGAGCGGGAGGAGGAGTTTATTCTATTTTTAAGGAAAATAGTGACTATAACGGTAAGTCAATATTCGATAATATGAATAAAGGAGAGGTTTTACTTACTGGATGTCCTTTTTGTTATACTGCATTAGTCCGGATAAAAAATGAGAATAATATTAAGAAATCTATTGTGAAATTTGAAGACTTTATTGTTAAACTAATGGAGGGAGTTGATCCAATAAGTTGAGCGATCAAGGTAAAGATCTATATGAAAAAGTTAAAGAAAGGGTAAGTGTTTTAGAGAGCAAAGGAACATGGGAAAATAAATTCGGAAATTTTTGGAAACTTCTATGTAGTATTTTATCTAGACAACACTATTTGAGATACGTTTATGAGGATTCATCCCATGAGTTTGTTGAAAAGTATAAAGATCGTTTTATCGCTATGAAAGAAGATTTTATTGAAAATATTGATTACTATGTCGAAAAATGTATTAAGGTCATGCAAGACGTTAATAATATGACTGTATATCTAGCCAAATCTAATGAAGAGGCGCAAAATGTCTTGTTAAAAGAGATTGGGGACGAAAAAGTAATTTATAAATCAAAATCAAATGAAGCAAAAGATATCGGTGTTGTGGAGTTTTTAAAGAAAAATGGCATTAAGGTTAAAGAAACTGATTTAGGGGATGTTCTAGTTCAATTATTTGATTATAAGTTACCCAGCTTTGGTGTCGGACCAGGTGTTCATTTTTCTAGAGAAGATATTGTCGCAAAAATAAAAGAAGTATATGGTGTAGATATTGAACCAAAACCTAAAGCAATTGTTGAGTATTTTAGGGAAACCTATCGAAAAGAGTTGCTAAATAATGTAAGAGTTTCACTTACATCTGCTAATGTGATCTCTGCTGAAGATGGGATAATTTTACTCGGAGAAAATGAAGGGAATATTAGCTTACTGACAAGAGCAACCGAAAAACATATAGTTCTGTGCGGGATAACAAAGATAGTACCAACAATTTTAGATGCTGTTTTAGTCACAAAACTGCAAACAAGGATTAATCATACCTCCTTTAACTATATAAGTCTAATTTCTGGGCCTTCAGCGACTGGAGATATTCAAGGGGAAAAAGTTCTTGGAATGTATGGTGCTAAGGAAGTTGTTGTGATTTTGGTAGATGATTGGAGGACAAAGGCTGTGAAGGGAAACTTGTTTTATAAGGATTTTTTGAAATGTCTTGGTTGTAAAACCTGTACCTTTACTTGTACAGCGTCAAGAGCATTTGGTAATATATTCGCTTCAAAATATGGATTGGGGGCCGATGGGATTATTAGGGATTATATTCACGACGGGATTGAAGCAGCTGTAAAAGATGGTCTTTTTCTCTGTACGGGTTGTGAAAATTGTTACCATTGGTGTCCCGTGTCTATTAATTTGGGAGAAATCATGAGATCCTTAAAAAAAGAAGCAACTAAAGCTGGTTTATGCCCCCCACCGTTAAGAAGCTACCAACAAAAAATTCTTAAAGATAAAAATCCATTTAATTGACTGTACTTGTAGCAGCCAATCTGTTAAAATGAAATAAAAAAATTATTTTAAACGATTTAAAATAAATTCTCCTAATTTTCCATACTTTATTATTTCGTTATATAAATTAGGAGAAGCTTCTTCTAGGTAAGGTTTAAACCCCTCCCAACTTTCTTTTTTATCATTAGGAGCATTCTTTAAAATCATTTTCATTGCTTCAAAGGAGTTTGGATAAATCAATGCATCATTAATACTGTTGGCTTCATCAGTCAAAAGAAAAACGTAATAATCATTCAAATCTTCGGGATCGAGAACTCCCGGTGCTTTATTTCCATCACCAGCACGTCTACCACGCAACATTCTTGTATCCACCTGCACAGGTAGAATCATATTTACCAAGATATTTTCCCTTTTATATTCTGTGGCTAATTCTCTCTGCAATCCTACAACACCGTATTTCGAGGCGGTATATGAGGAAAATCCCCCCATAACTGATTGATATACAGCACTCCCGGTTATTATAAATCTAGCTTTATTGTCCTTATCATCTTTTTTAAGAAAAGGGTACGATGCTCTGAAAGTATAATAAACTCCGATTATATTCGTATTAATTACTTCTTCAAATTTTCCTAACGGTACCTCATGAGCATTTGCTCTCCAAGATCTCCCCGCGTTGGCAACAATTCCATTTAATAGGCCCAATTCATCACTAAAATCCTCGAAAATTTTTTCTACTTCTGAATAATGTGTAATATCGGCATTTTTTACAGCTACATTTACACCAAGTCCTAGATTTTCAATTTCCTTTTTCACATTGTTCAATTGTTCCGAAGTTCTTGAAGTCAATCCAATATTAGCTCCTTCTTTAGCACATGCCAATGCAACAGCCCGACCTATCCCTCTCCCTGAACCAGTAATTACAATATTTCTATCTTCTAATAGCATCCTATCTTCATCATAAATATTTAATCAACAATTAATTTATAGAAAAAGAAGACTGAATTTTAAGTTTTAAGATGCTTAAAAGCTTCATTAATGGCGGAACAGCCCCCACATTTCACGCATCCCGCTTTACTCTTTAGGGGATTAACACCATAGGTTTTCATCAATTCTCCAACTTTTAAGTAGATTTTCAACATATTTTTGTAATTTACCTTCGGTAGATTTTTTTTTCCGGGAACAGATCGAACAGGAGTTAAATATGGAATTACTCCAAGAGATATGACTTTTTCAATATCGTCTAGAAAATCAGCAGTTTTCTCTCCAAAACCTGCTAAAATATAGCTACTTACTTGATTAGGTCCAAAAATTTCAAGTGCTTTCTTCCAATTTTTTTCAAACAAACTGTAAGATAAGTGATATTTACCAGGTGTAATATCTCTTCTAATTGAATCATTAAGTACTTCGATGTGTATACCAATAGTATCTGCACCTGCTTCTTTTAATTTTGCTATATACTCCAGATCCTCTAATGCTTCAATTTGTACATGTAGAGGTACATCAGGATGTTGTTCTTTTACTCCTTTCAACAACTCGATATACCTATTCGCCCCTTTGTCAGTAGTTTCTTCAGTTCCACTTGTTAATGTCATATGTTTACATCTGTTCTCTTTTTTAGCAGCGCTAATAACTTCAGAGATTTGTTGCGCATTCTTTTCTAAAATAGTTGTATTGCTATTAAGACTCACTTCAATCCCACAGAAGGTACAAGCTTCCCCACACGCCCAATATGCACATTTTTGATAAATAGTACTTGCAAGGCAGTTAATTCCATGTACTAAGGCAACCTTTTTCATTGGAGTTCCGTCTGAAGTTTTAAATTTTGGGTCATAATAAACAGGATTCTGAATTAATTTAAGTTTCCCGAAGAAATCCTTTTTATCTTCATTAACAACTTTAAAGAATCCATCTCTATTTTCCTTAAGAGCCAAATTTGTTCTTCCTGGAATATTCCATAGTGCAACATTCACTAGAGTGGTGTTATCTTCTAATAAAAAATACCTTCCCCCATAAGGCCCAGCACCACCTCTTCTTCCATAATCTATTTCAATTCCTTGGTTTTTATAATGCGGGATTAATTCCTCATCTAGAAACAAGCCTTTGCAGAGTAATTCAGTTTTTTGCTTTAAAGCAGAGAAAGCATCAATCATTATAATTAAAACGGTAATAATCCTTTTTTAATTTTGACAATTCCCTTCATAAAAAGTAAATCTTAGGGCTATTTAACTTTAAGTATTATTAATGATAAAAAAATGGTTGAAAAAGATTTCAAAAAACTTATTAGATTTATTTTATTAATGATAATATTATAGAATGATGTATTCTATTCTATTTTACCAGTAAGTAAAACACCCTAGATTATTAAATGAAAAAGGTGATGCATCATCGCTCATAAGAGACCTTGGCACTGTTATTCAAAATGGGCAAGAAGACCTTACCAGCATAAAAGAAGTAGTAACCATAGAAGGGAATATGCTCGTGGAGGCTCACAATCTAAAATTGTGAGGTATTGGGGGGGAAATAAGGATATAGATTGGAAGGATTGGGAATTAGTGGTTGGTTTAAAAGTAAAACGTCAAATTCAAATCTCATCTAACTCACTCGAGGCAATTAGAATCACTATAAATGGTGTTCTACAAAGATTGTTAGGAAGACAGAATTTTAGATTACGAATCCGTCCAAAACCATTTCAAAAAATTCGAGAAAATCGTATGTTAGCATTTGCCGGTGCAGATAGAGTTCAATCAGGAATGAGAAATTCTTTTGGACGATCAATGGGTGTAGCTGCCCGGATTAAAGCAGGGCAAATAATTGTTGATGTCGGAACTTCAATTAAAAACTTAGATTTAGTGCGAGATAGATTAAAAGTCGCTTCTATGAAGGTTTCAAGCCCTTGCCAGATTGTTATTCTTAGTTATAAAACACCTGAACTCTTAAAACAATCAGGCTTGCCATTCTATGATGCAAAAAAGAGAAGAGAAGTTCCTATTTATGAGTTAGAATACGCTAAAACCTAATGAATAGTAGAAAAGTTAGTACTTCTAATCTCTATAGCCATTTTAAGCTCTGGTTTGTTTATTTTCAATTTGAAAAAATAAAATAAATATAGTAAAAATTATAGTTTAATATAAATTGTAAAGATCAAGCATTTTCATTCCCATATGATGTTTCCATTTTGAAAAATCTCGAACCTTTCTTTAATCCTAAAAGTATCCTCATAGTTGGTGCATCGAGAAAAGCTTATACATTCAGCTACACTATTTTGAAAAACCTTCTTGAAATTTTTTATCGAGGTAAACTGTATATTTTAAATCCAAATGCAGATGAAATTTTAGGAGTAAAATCTTATCACTCTATTGAAGATTTACCTGAAGTTCCTGAATTGGCGGTGATAGTTCTTGGTAAAAATGTAACCCACATTTTTGAAAAGTTGGCAAATTTTGGAATAAAAAACATAGCTATTGAATCAGAACTGAAAATGGAAACGACTGACCCAAAGATAATAGAAAATTTAATTTCTATTAGTAAAAAGCATAATGTATCATTTATGGGTCCTGCTATGGTGGGAATAATTAATTTTAATAATAATTTTACAACTTCAATAATCCCCGTTAGACAATATCTTATGCAAAAACACAGAAAGCTAAAAAAAGGGGTTAGCTTTATAGCTCAGTCCGGAGGATTAGCGGGTGCGATGGGTTGGTGGAATCCTTCACAGAATTTGCCAATTTCTAAAGTGATTCATCTTGGATATGGATTTGATATTGATGATGCAGATGTCTTAGATTTTTTGAAGGATGATGAAACAACTGGAGTCGTTTCTTTGTTTTTAAGAGAAATTACTGTTGGCATTATTGAAACAGTTAAAGTATTAGCTCCTATAAAACCAGTGTTATTTTTTTATGTTGGAAAAGAAGATCAAAAGGAATCAGAGCTTATACAAGCAGGAGGGATTGCTGTTTCAAATTATATAGAATTATTTGAATTCGCTAAGATTTTTCTTTGGTGTCCTGAGCCAAAAGGTCAAAATTTAGGTTTGGTGGGCCCTAGTTCAGGTGCAATTTATCTTATCATCAAAGAAATGCGAAAACATGGGCTCTCAATAGCTAAACTAAACAGTAAAAATCGTGATATTATTCTTGAAAAGGTGCGAGGTTCTACATGTGAATTAGGAAATCCAGTTGATTATTGGCCTCCAGAGAAATTTGTTGGCACTGAGATTTGTGAAATTTATAATACTTCTTCAAAAACACTATTAAAAGATGATTCGGTTGAGGGACTCATATTAGCACTTGAATTTTTTATTGAAATTGAATTTGATTTTAGTATCTTTGAAAATATTAAAAAAACTTATCCAGATAAACCAATTATCGTTGTCCTTATTCAAGCAGAGCGTGAAGGTGCAAAAAGAGTAATTAAAACTGCTTCTGAATTAAAAATTCCTGTATTTGAAAACGAGGTTGAGAGAGCTGTTAGGGGATTTAAGTATCTTTATGATTGGTATTCAAAAATAAAAAGGAAATGAAAATTTAACTTGAAAAGATCTCTTTTAATTCCTCTGGAATTTCCGTATTTTCATCCATTAAGGAAACAGCATATATTGCTTCACCACACTTACACTCTCTGCCCTCAAATAAATAAAATTGAAATCGCTCTTTCCAAGTACATATTTGGACATTATCAATTTTGGCGATTTCACCACACAAACAATAGATTGCCATCTTATCTGAGTAGTCAGGGATTATTGTTTTAAACTTATTAGGTGCTTTACTAAACTCGGATTCGTTTAACAAATTATTAATCTTATCTGCAAGCGAATCTTTTAGAGTAGGAACAAAAGAAGTAATGATCCCATCCTTCCCTTTCATTTCCGTCAAAACAATAAAGTTTTTTTCAGGCTTTTCAGTAGGTTTGTCTTTGATAATCGGTTGCTGATACTTTTGCAATTGCTCTGGTATTGGAATTTCATCCATTCCAGAAGGATATTCAAAGGTATAGAAATATTGCATGAATCCTCGAATACTTCGACTGTTAATCAAATTTAGGTTCTCATAATCCCTACTAAAAAGTGTGAATTTAATTAGTTGCAGAGGTACTTCTAATTCTAATAATCGGGATCGAATATTGTTTAACAATTCACCTGCGAAACTCTTAAGTACCATTAGATCGTCTCTATGTTCCGTATATATTTGATTTTTACTTTGATCTTTAAAACTATACCAATTTTTAACCACTCTCCCTCTAATTAGTTGAGGCATAACACAAACAACACATAGGATTGGAAAAAAGATATAATAGAGATTAAACGGCAAAAATGTTAATAGGGTAAGTAGTGCAAATAATGGGATAGTAATATACAATGTTAACCTTCGTAAGCGTTTATTCACATTAGATTTTATACCTTTACTTGCAGCAAATTCTTGAGTTTTTGATTTAACCCGTTCTATTACATAAATTATATTTTTAGACTCAAATGATTGCTTTAATAACTTCTCCTCCTCTCGTTCTATTTGTAATCCATCCATATAGGAGGTTAAACGACTAATATTTTGCTCAGTTATACGATCCTTAAATACAAATTCTAGAGTATCTTCAGAAAAGAAATCAAGAAAGCGAACAATAAAGAGTTTTTTTTCAATCTCTTCGATATCTGTTGGATTCAAACCAAGAGCATTTTGAATCAATTGACCTTGAGTCATTCTTTTTTCTTTTTGTCTTTTTCTTTCTGGATGCTTAACTTCACTATCTTCTTCGTTTTTAGACATAATTTTAATTAAGTTTCAGATTTGTAATATATGCTGTGTAATTATTTCCGAATAATTAACTTTGTGATTATAAAAATTTTAATAACTTAAACTATGCAAGAGGAAAAGAATTTTACCAGATATTTTAACACTAAAATTATTTCCTCATTTTCAACTATTTAGAAAAAAAATTGGTATAAATGTTAATAAAATATAAAAACAACTCTTTAAAAGGTAGTTTGTCTTTTTTATATTAAAGAATAAAAGCATTTAACGTGAAGAGATAATGGATAAAGAAAAGGTTAAAACAATAATCGAAAAGATTCGACCTCAGCTTCAAATGGATGGTGGAGATGTTGAATTAGTTTCAGTCGAGGACGATGGTACTGTGAAGGTTCGATTGATGGGTCATTGTGCTGGATGTCCAATGAGTCAGCAAACAGTTAAATTCGGTATCGAAAGAGCATTAAAGACACACATCCCAGAAATTAAAGAAGTAGTAAGTGTTCCTTTTTAGATAATCCCCTAAAACCCACTTTTTATTTCCTCATTTTTTATATAGTATTTATTAGATTGATCATAACCTAGTTACTTATGAATCCTGAAGAATTTATAGACTTATTAAATGAAGCTAGGGAGCTAATGACTCAAGAGGAATTTGTTAAAGCAGGACAAATTCTAGAAAAGTTAAAAGATGCAGACAAAAAAAGTGAATATGAGTTTAATTATAGTTTAATACATCAACTATATCAACTCGATTCTAACTGTAAGTCTGCATATAATCAACAAAGAATCCTTGAGGTTATTAAAGGCATCCCTATTACGAAGAAATCAATCACTTTCGAGGAAATCAACGGACTCTTAAGAGATAAGGAGAATTTGATCATCAAAGATGAAATTTTAAGAAGAGAAGTTGAAATATTGATTTTGAGGAATCTTTTGCAAGGGAAAATAGAAGGAAATCAACTTATTTTTGTAAATAGATAACATTTTTCTTGTTAGATTTGTTTTTCTCAGACCAACTTATTTTAGAAATACTTGGTTTTTAAAAATCTAATTCTAAACATACAAATAAAAAGGAATTGAGTTGCAACTTAATTGATCATTGATCATGTAGATAAAACGATAAGTATTAAGATAGTCTATTTTGGACCTGCTTTATCAGGAAAGACTACATCCATAAAAACCTTATTTTCTCATTTTGGAAAGGAAGATAAGATACTTAGTATTGAAAGTACTATAAATCGAACCTTATTTTTTGATTATGGAATTATCTCTTTTCAAAATCAAGAGTGGATTCTTAAAATAAGTATTTATACTACAACCGGCCAAAATTTTTATTTAATTACACGTCCAATCACACTAAAAGCCGTGGATGGTATCATATTTGTAGCCGATTCACAGAAAAAAGTGTATGAAAGAAATTTGATTTCATGGAATGAGTTAAAATCATATTTTCAAGAGTCATTAAAGGATTTACCAATTATTATTGCTTTTAATAAGCAAGACTTACCTGAAAAGTTTATACCAACAACATTTCTAAACGAAATATATATCCATAATCATAAAAATATCGATACTAGATATACCATTGCGATCAATGGTGAAGGTGTTTTAGAATGTTTCGAATATATCCTTCAATTAGTTTTAAAAAAATATTATGATCATAAGCTGATTTCTACAATAAACTAAGAATTAGTCACACTTTCAAGCTTTAGAAAAAGCTGACCGTTGATACAGGTGATTGAATCCTGATGTGTTGCTGATTATTATCTTCCAAAATTGTAATAAGAGCTGAAATATCTTGTTTAATCTCATACTCAATTTCTTTTTCTTCATCCTTTTTCCAAGTATTAAATCCATGCAAAATAGGAGAGGTTTCAAATAAACCTTCTTGTAAACCCAGAATTTTGACGGTAACTCCTTGAAGATCCTTTTTTGATATATTTTTAATAATCAATTTATATTTATCAATATCAGAATCTATAGACATGACTTTGTATACTTTTTGAAATTTTGAAGAAACACCATCAAATAAGTTTGATGCTCCAGAACTCCCTTCAGCAAATAAATCCACTCCTACTTTATCACGAACTAGCGATGTTGAGGCTATTGTAATAGGTACCTCAAATCGTATTGGTTCTAATCCGTATTCAGGCTTTTTCTTTCCAATAAATAATAGACTCCACTGAGTATATGCCCCATATCTAAATCCAAATTGCTCTTTCTCGGAAGGAGAGTAAATGAAATTATAAGAAGGTTCTGCAATCTCTGGGATTTTCAACAGTAGAAAATCTTTCGCGAAATTTGTAGTTTTAGTGTCTCCCGCTATAGCAGGTGGTAACTCATCAATCTTACTGCAAGTTTGTCCGTACGCTTCGCAATAACAAACTACATTAGCATTTTGTAATAATCTTACTTCAAGCTCTCTTAACTCATCGGATGAAAAATTAATCTTAATCGTTTCGCCTGGCTTAAATACATCCTTTGAGAGGACTATGTTTAATCCTGATAAAGAAAATGAAATAGGTTTTGGAACTTTAGGATGATATTCTGAATTTTTTACCAAAATCTCAATATCATGAGTTTTATTAATAATCAGATCATCCTCTGGATTTATGGGATTTGGTTGCCTTAAGATAAGTTTTAAGAAATATTTTAGATTTCTATTTTTGATTGTAGGAACCACATTATTCTTTATAAGCATTGATTTTTCTCTTATATATTCTCCTGCTTCAAAATGACCTTTTGAAAATACTTCTTCTTTTGAAACTTGAACTTCTTTCAAACATGGGGGATTTGTGATTAGTCTGATACCACTCCATAGAACCTCCGTATCTTCTTCAAAATTAAATTGCGTTTTTATATTTAATTTATCCCCTATGAATACTGACCCATTGTTTAAATCAGTTAACTGTAAATTGACCAAGTCCAGACCGATGAGTTGTTAATTTTTATATTAATTGTATAAAAAGATAGATTTTTATAAAAACTTTTTATTATGAATTGTTAAGATTTGACGATGTTGGGAAGTTCTCTTTCTATTTATTTTTTTTTATCAAATTTGTTAACTTTTCTATTTAATTTCGTCAAATGCTTACTTCTGTGCATTGATCTTTTTGATTAGCTAAAAAGTAGGTGGATTTGGTCATCTAAATTATTCATATTTTTATTTAAGTCTCATCTTTCTTAAGCATCTCAGGATCTTTCCAAGTATATCCTAATTTACTCATATTATAAATTGGATTGGGATTTTCTAATAATTGTTTACCTAAACAACTTGCACATAAATATATCTCCTTGTTTTCGTCGGTAAAAAAACACATATATAAGTTATCTTTCTTAAGGCAAATTTTACATCGCATGAATTTCTTCACTGTATTTTGACTCGTTAATGAATATATACTTTCCTATTAAAAATTCAATAAATTTTAGAAAATTCGTATATTATCAAAAAAAAAGGTTAAATTATCTGATTTTCACAATAATTTTAATTAAATTAAAGATGATTTTACTTAATTTAACTTCTAACTTAAATGAGAATGAAAGGGGAAATATAAAACTAATCCAAAAGAAATGCAAAGAAGCAGCAAAACTAATAAAAGATATAAGAAATCTGTAAAATTTCTGTTTCAAATTGGTGTAGCCATCTCAATATACCAAATATCAGAATAATTATAATTTTTTCAATAATCATTCTGTAAAAGTTAATGTTAAATACTAAATCTATTATACTCTTCAATAAAAAAGTCTGAAATTTTAATAAAGCAAATATCGTGAATTTTTTCGAAGGTTAGTTTTTGTATGCATGAGCTCATCTTTTTTAGTATGTTCTTATTAGTATTGATAAGATTTCTTGGTGTTATTGTTTCTGTGAATTTTTATTATGAATCAAAATCTAGCACATATATTTATTTTACTATTGGCTGGTGCCTATGGGTTATTGCTGGTCTTGTAGCCTTAATTTCTGGAATTACTACGAATTTTGTAGTGGAATCTTTCTCTCTTCTAATCAATTATCTTCTTGGCCCCTTAGCGATATTTTTCTTAGGAGTTGGATTAGGTTCTTACTATATCAATATCTCTTCAAAAAAAGTTAAAATATTAACTGTTATCTTAATTGCGACACCATTTTTCCTAAATCTAATAGGACAAGTTATTGTTGCGTTATATGCTCGGTTTTTCCAATTTTTCGGAATCATAGAAATGTTTTTATTACCTTTTATTAGGTTTAATACTTTTAAAAAAAGAATTGGAAAAAGCATTAAATGGTATTATATGACCTGCTTTTCAATAGCGATCTATATACCTTTAGCAATTTTAAGTATGCTTACTTCCCTATCCTCTGGGTCTTTCCAAAGTCAAGATATCACAATAATCGTCGCGGCTTATACCTCTATTATTATAATGACTATACTACTCATATCATTTATAATTCATTTAGAATATACAATATCAAGTAAACAACAGAATCAATTGAAAGACAAATATTCTCACAATCTTGGGAATATATTACAAGTTATCTATAGTTCTTCCGATCTTTTTAAGAGAATTAGTAAGATAGATGACAAGAATAAAGAAAAATTAGATTTAATAGAAAAAAAATGTAAGGAAGCTTCAGAACTAATAAAGGAAATCAGAAAGCTCTAAAATTTAAAAATCATTTATTTAGGTGGGAATTCGATATCTAAAATCTTTATTATTGATGATGATAAAGATATAGTTCTACTCTTCGAACAGTCCTTAAAACTAAAAGGACATGAAATAGTAGCAAAAGCTTTTAATGGGGAAGAAACGTTAAAAACTTATAAAGGCTTTCAAAATGCTCCAGACATAATCTTAATGGATCATAGAATGCCTGTTAAAAATGGAATAGAAGTAACAAAAGAAATTCTTACAATTAATCCAAAATGCAAAATTATTTTCATTAACGCTAACTACAGCGTTAGAGATAAAGCATTAGAAACTGGGGCAACTGATTTTCTAGAAAAACCTATAGAGTTTGAATCGTTGTTTAGAATGATTGAAAAACACCAAACTCCAAAGCCTAATATATTCTAGATTTTCGTAGCAATCTCTTTAATCTCACTATACCTAAAACAATCAATCACATGATCATTTACCATCCCTACCGCTTGCATAAAAGCATAACAAATTGTAGGGCCAACAAACTTAAATCCTCTCTTTTTTAAATCTTTACTCATCTGTTCAGATTCCTCAGTTTTAGAAGGTAACTCCGTAAGCTCTCTAAATTTGTTAATAATTGTTTTGTAATTAACAAATTTCCAGATATATTTATCGAATGAACCAAACTGTTCACGAACTTTTAAAAATGCTTTTGCATTTGCGATAACAGCTTCAATTTTACGTCTATTCCTAATTATACCCTCATTATTCATTAATTCTTCGATATATTTTTCATCATATTTTACAATTACATTATAATCAAAATTTTCGAATGCTATTCTAAAATTCTCACGCTTTTGTAGGATTGTATTCCAACTTAGACCTGCTTGAGCACCTTCTAATATTAAAAATTCGAAAAGAAGCATATCATCATGCATAGGAGTACCCCATTCTTTATCATGGTATTTCTTCATAGCTTCGTTGTAACTTGCCCAACTACACCTAACCTTCATAGTCCTTAATATAAATCTAAGAAATTTACTTCAATAAAAGCAATTAAAAATTTTTAATAAAATTATTTATCAAAATAAATATTTGCAATAGGGGTGAAAATTGCCACAAAAATAATATATATGAATTTGTGATTATGATATAATCAATACTAAAATTATATATAGGTTTTATCTGCATAAATCATGGAAAAGAAGATTTCATTTTGTGGAATGGATTGCCTAGCATGTCCCGCTTATATTGCATCTCAACTTGGTAACAAAAAAGCATTAAAAAGAATTGTCACTAAATGGTCTAATGGTATACTCAAATTAGATCGAGAGAATTTTGATTGTGTTGGCTGTACTGAAGATGGACAACATTACAGCTGGTGTGATATCTGCCCAATAAGAAAGTGTAATATGGATAAGAAGATAAAAAACTGTGCATATTGTATTCACTATCCTTGTGAAGAACTGAGCGAGCCATTTGAAAGATTACCAGACACAAAAAAAACTCTTGATGATATTAGAAAAAATATGTAGTTAAACCAATTAAAAAAATAAAGAAAGAGATAATATTATTTATTTTTGAAGTTTTTACTCTTAATCTGTATGAGCTGAAATAATTAAATCTGCAAATAACTTCATGTCATTCAATAACATGTTCAATTTATCTTGAGAATTTCGATCCAATTCTCCTGATTTCATTATAAGAACAGAGATGATATATTTAAAAATGTGAAGTTCAATTTCTTTTCCGTCCGCATCACGCCCTCCAAATTTAGCAGAATCTGACATAAAAATATTCTCTCTTACAGTATTACAGGCATTAATAAAATCTCTTAGATCGCCTCTCAGTGTTAATCCACTACTTACACCTTGAACGTTATGGACAATAACATTTCCGGAAATGTCAGCAATTATTACTTTGGCTTTGATATCATCAAGTTGTTTCTCTGCTTTCTCAACGTGTTCTTTCAGCTCAGAATATTGAGAGATCAAAACATCTCTAAATACTTTAGCCAACTTATCTTGTTCATATATACTCGTAAGCATGAAATCAAAATCATAATCTTTAAACAAATCAAGAAATATTTCTTTTGCCCGTTTGACATTGGTATCAAGGAGCTCCTTTTGATAATTTTCTGTATCGTATTTATGTAAAAACAAGAAAACCTTCGGTTTTTCATTATTTTTTCGATAAAGATCTAACAAACTAATAAAATACGCTTTCGCTTCCTCGAATGTATGAGGTTCATGTAAATCGACGATCGGAATAAGAACATCTGTTCCTCGAAATATTTCAGGTTTTTCCATATATTCTCTCCTGAATTCCTCCTGACCCCCGAAATCGAAAATGCCAACTTGTAATCCAAGGAATGGATGCCTTCTTGTTTCATAAAGTATGGTTGGACTTAATCCTTTAGTATCTTCCGGAGATTTCGCCGCAAAGGCTACCGAATAGACGCTTGTTTTACCGCATCCAGAAAGCCCCACAAGGGATATTTTTATTCTTGTTCACCTTTTTTGTATTCTGTTTTTAATTTTTATTATAATTATTTTCATTAATCTTATCTAATAAAATTTTATTTAACCTTCCTTTGGTGCTAATTTAAAAGTTCGAGAGAAAATTTTTCCAAATGTTTCAGTAGATGCTTCAATTAATATATCTGCTCTTATCTCTTTTCCCTCTTCTCCTTCTAGTGGATATCCAATTTCAATTGTCTCGAAGGGAAATAACTCCCTGATTGTAGTAATCCACGGTCTTTTTTCAAAAAGTTCTTCCACAGTAACAATTCGAATTTTCATATCTTCTAATACATACCCTATTGTATTAGTAAGTGATAAATTTAGAACACTATTTTTCTCATCTAAATCCTTCCGAACACTTAGAAATTTTCGAGTTCCTAGAGCGGGCTTTACAGCACCTTGATCAACTTCGGGTTTCGTCTCTATTCTTAGATCCTCCTTCTCATCTGAATCTTTAACTATAAATACTTTTCTTTTTTGTATATTATACTTAGCAACTTTTTTTAGCTTGGCCAAAAACAAAACTGCGTTTAAATTTATAGCATTAAACGGTTCTATTTTAATATAACCTTTTTGAGCAGCGTCTTCGATAATTTCCGCGCCAATACCAGTTCTTGCAAATACTGTGTTCTTGCTAGAACCACTCCCAACTGATCCTACAGAAATATCTGCATTTTCTGCTGTTAAATCAGTGCAAAAATTACAACTCGAAGATTTGAATTTGTCAAGTTGCTTAATTGTATAAGATTTCACCGGTTCCCCTTGTGGGTCATAGTATAAATGAAATTTGCCTTTATTAATATCCATCTTTAAAACTTTTGATAGATCTATACCATCCCTTTCAAAGAATGGATAAATGGCTTCTGGGGCAAAAGAATCCATGCAAAAAAGCCCTATGGAAAGAACATGAGCTCGCATAAAATATTTCAACATCCCTGTAGGACTAGCAAACATTTTTGAAACAGCATCAATATTACAAGGAGTACCAACGAAAGCAATGGATCTAAAATCTTGACGAATTCCATCCATTAACGCTTCTACAGTTTGTGAATGGCTATAAATAGAACCAGAAGCTTTGATAGCATCATCCTTATTGGTAATAATTTGAGCAACAGGATACCATGGTTTAGAAGGATCTTTCATTGTAACAATTGCAGCATCAATCAAGTGTTCATCAAATAAATAACACAAAAGACTAGTGACGGTTCCCCCATCTTGACCACCAATTACCTCCGGGATATTAGTATTTGCAACATATCCAGTTTTGAATTCTCCCATCAATACATAAGGGTCGGTAATGGTTCTTGGACATTGATTATAACATATCCCACAACCAGTGCATTTACCTATAAGTTTCGGTTGTCCCATCACAGGATCCCACTCTAGAACGGGGCATACTGCTGCACAAGTTGCGCATTCAGTGCAGATTCCTGTACGAACGATTTCCTTCATAAGCATTCCGAAACTATCTTTTTTACCTTCAAGTTTCTTTTGAATATACTCAAAGGAATAATCGTACTGAGATTCATTTCTTTCTGTATTGTTTTCAGTCATTTCCAGTTATATCTCTATTGTAATTTCATTATTAGATAGTAGTGTCATGTAATAAATGGATTATTTATAAAAAAATATTATCAAAGATGGAAATACTTAACGCATATCTTTGATAAATAAGTCAAAGCTAAATGGTTATTAATCTAATTTTGATCTGCTATTTCAAGTCTTTCTTCTATTTTTTTAATAGCATTAGATGCGCGAATTCTAACAACTCTATGGAAATCATTAACTCTTTTAAGCAAAGCACTGATGGCATTTTCATCTCCATATGTTTCTAATAAATTAATCAAACTTATTTTGACTTTAAAATTTTCATCTGGTTGGTTTCCTAAATGCTCTGTCATTTTAGCTAACTCTCTATTTAATAATCTCTTTATTTCATCATCTTTTAGTTTGTACCAATTTTTTTGAATTACATTATAAATTGCATCTATTGCTACTTTCTTTAAAAGCCAATAAGAATCTTTATCCTTCACAACATTAGATAAATTTTTTAGAGAATCCAACTTTCCAATTTTCCCTAAAGCAATTATGGCATTTTTTCTAACATCTAAATTTCTTTTGTCTAATAAGTTAATAAGGGGATTAACAAATTCTTCTTTACCAATTTCACCTAATAAGAACGCAACACTTTCTCTTATTGTATTGTTCTCTTTTTCCATTTGAGAATATAAATAATCATACGATGCATTTTGATTATTTGAATATATCCTTTTTATTGCATCCAAAATATAGAGCTTCATATCTAAATCAGTATACTCAAAACTTATATCTTCAATATCTAGAATATCTAAGAGCTCTGGTACGGCTGAAATATCTCCAATTTCGCCTAGAGCTTCAATTGAAGCGATACTGACCTCACTATAAATATTATCTAAATTCGTTATCAATAGATCCACTGAATCAGTAATCTTTAATTTACCGCATAGGATTATTGCATTTTTTTTAACAATAAAGTCTTCAATAAGCAATAGTTTAATTAAATCATTTTCAATCTCATTTCTAATGACTTGTAATATAGTCAAAATAGAATTCATCAAATCGGAATCTTCTTCTTTTAAAATTAATGTTATGACTTCTAGGAGCAGCTTTCTTTTCTCTACTAAATCCTCAATTATTTCGGGATATTTTATTTGGATATAACTTAATTCCTCAAAAGAAATATTAATACTCGATAATTCATAACCTAATAATTTGATAAGCTCCATCTTATGGTTGCTTGAAAATTTCTTATCTCCTAATGAAATTAAAACTAAATGTATTAGTTTTTCTGGATCTAAGCTTAAAAGCTCAATCCTAAGAAAATCTTTTATAGAGGAGTTCTCTGTAGCTAGTTTATCAATAAATAATTTGATTTCAGATTCATTGAACCTTATCTTTTTAATGGCTTTTAAAACTGATAATTCTATTTGGGAATTAATGGATTCTTGTTTCAAAATCCATTTAAGAGGTTTTAACCCTTTCTCGTTTTTAATATTTCCTAAAGCTTTAGCGGCCTCGCATTTAATATCTATCTGTTCATCAGAAATTAGTAAGTTTTCAAAAATATTGAAACATTCCTCCTTTACATCTATTAGATTATTGCTAATAAGCGCCAAATATTTTATTGCCTCTTGTCTTTTTCTAGACTCTTTCTCAATTTCGATAATTTCTGCCAACATTTTGGCAGAATTAGACAAACCGAATTCTTCTGCTCTTTGGTAAATTTCTTTCGGGTGAATATTTGGTTTCAACAATAATAATCCTTATTTCTACTTTTCAATATTAATACTTTTTTCTGTGATTATTATCAAATTAGATCATTAATTATAAAAAGATTATCTAATTAGGAAATAAATATCATTTATTTATAACAATACCGTTAATCTTTAGATTTGTTTTAACAATAGATTTAAAATTTATAAACTATGAAATTCATTATGTCAATTCGTAAATCAATAAATAAAGCTCGAGCGAAATTCTATTACTTTATTACAAATTACAAAATCGTGAAGATTTCAGCACTAATCGTGATGGTTGGATATCTTTTTCTCTTATTTATAGGGGTAATTATAGCAGCATTATTAGATCCAGATGGATACACTATATGGGATAATTGGATTTCTGATCTCGGGTCATTTAATCATACTCCAGCTCCCTATTTATATGATATTGCATGTATTATCGCAGGTTCCATGACTCTTCCTATTACTTTCTATATGGAAAAACATCTCGCACCTTTACCTAATAGAATCAATCCAGGGGAACAACATTATTCACGATTACGTTTTCGTTTAAGCAGTTATGCTTTTTTATTTAGCATAATTGGAAATCTTGGATATATTGGAGTAGGAATCTTTTCAGCAGATCGAGATTATGATTGGTTGTCTGTATTAGGGCAGGGACCACATGGTTTAATGTCATATTTGGCCTTTGGGGGATTTACTTTTGGAGCATTCTTCATGGGATGGCTGATCGTGCTTTATAATACTAAGATCCCAAAAGTTTTAGGTGCTTATGGAATTATTGGCCCGTTATTCGTAGCAATTTTAAACCTTATTGATAGTACACCTTTCTTGGAATGGTTACTGCTTTTTTCAATATTAGTTTGGGTAATTCCACTTGCGTTAATTATTACTTTAAACCCAGAGTTTAATCCTATACGCGACAATTAATTTTATAAGCATTAATAAGTCAATATTAATTCTTTTGATATATCTGATACGGATATTAGGTAAAAAAAATGACTGAAAACATAGAAAATACAGAAAAAATTGATGCGATTGCCGATGCTATAGAACAATCTATGAAAAAAGGTCACATTAGTACTTTAATATTATTAGCTTTGGAAAAGGGTCCTTCACACGGATATAATTTAATGCAAATTATCAAAAACGATACATACGGAGTATGGAATCCTAGCGCATCCTCTTTATACCCTCATTTATCATCATTAACAGATAAAGGTTTAATAGAATTTACAACGGAATTAGAGGGGAAAAGAGAAAGGAAAGTATATGAGATCACCCCCAAAGGAAAGGAAACTCTGAAGAAACTTATCGAAAGGCAACAAAATATGCGAAAATCTCTCCTCTCAATGATTATGTCGACTATTGGAATAACAAATTCAAATATCCCAAATGATTTTGAAAGTCTATTTGGTCCTGAGGTAATTGAGGACTCTAGCTTAATCGACAAGACTGACAAAGAAAAATTGAATATTCTTTCAAAGCGAAAACTAGTTATATCACGCATAATTGACAAATTACAAAATGTTGTCAATGAAATTGAACAAAGAATCAAGAACTTAAAATAAAAAACAAAATTGAGCTCTCAATTCTAATAGTTTTTGCAGTTAATTTCAATTATGTTCTATTATTGGGGAAAAAATTACTATATAAAAATACTAAAAAACAACAACAAAAGCACACCTAATGCAGCTAAACCTGAGATTCCAATGATTCCCATCAAAATCTCATATATCTTTTTAGTTTTCATATTTTGTGCTTTACCACCCCTGTATAATATAATAACAATCTCCAATCTAGTATATAAAATAATATATTTAAAAGTTTTGATTTAACAAGTTTTTATTATGTATATATAATAATTTTTTTGATAAAACATAATTGATATATATTCTTATATATTATTCAATACAAATTAGAAAAAATTTTCAAATCCTAAACAAAAAACCTTCTAATTTTCTATTTACAAAAATTTATATATCTATAATTTATATATAGGTTATTGATATATAACATAAAGATATACCAATTTGGTATAGCCTATGTACCGTTAAATTTAAACAGATACATTAAAGGATAAGGTATAAAACTATGAAAATCTTGCTTACAGGAGCATTTGGAAATGTTGGGTTAAGTACATTAACAGAATTACTTACACGAGATTATAATATAAGAATTTTTGAATTAAAAAATAGGAAAAACCGAAGAATCGCACTCAAATTTAAAAATCACGTAGAGATAATATGGGGAGATTTAACAAATCTAAAAGACGTGGAAAGAGCGATTCAAGGGTGTAATGTTGTTATTCATGTAGGTGCGATTATACCACCTCTAGCTGATAGATATCCTAAACTCGCTTATTCTGTCAATGTAAGAGGAACTTCAAATATTATCCAAGCAATGGAAACTCAACCACAAAAACCAAAACTCATATTTACTTCTTCAGTAGCTATTTATGGAGATAGACTAAATAATCCTTTAATAGAATTGTCTGATCCTATAAATCCTAATCCCGATGATGAATATGCAAAACAAAAAGTAATATGCGAAGAAATGATTAGATCTTCAAGGCTAGAATGGGCAATATTCCGATTAACCTATATAGTATCTATCAATAAGCTTCAAATGGATCCCTTGATGTTTAAAATGCCATTAGATACTTGTATTGAGATTTGCGATACCAAGGATGTGGGTTTAGCACTTGTCAATGCAATCGAAAATGAGGAAATTTGGGGTGAGACTTTGCATATCGCTGGGGGAGAACGATGTCGAATTACTTACAAAGAATACCTTAACAATATGATGGATATTTTTGGTATTGGCAATAACACTCTGCCCGAAGAAGCTTTCAATACCAAAGGTTATCATTGTGGATACATGAATACTGAAAAAAGTCAATCAATGCTATACTATCAAAAACATACAATCGATGATTACTTTTCTGAAGTTAGAAAAAAAGTAGCGTTTTCACGATTTTGGACCGTAATATTTCGATCCGTGGCAAAGAAATATCTCTTAACTAAATCGTCTTACTATAGGGAGTACATTAAAAATCTTAATTCCCCAAGATTAATAGCAAATCTCTAAGGTAAAAAAGCATTATTCTGGTTTTAACTTACTATATTTTCTGTCAAAATTTTTATTTTGAATAAAAATGATTAAAAATGATCACGGAATGGTTAGTTTTTTTTCCATTTTCGACACACTATTCTTAACAAGTATCAGTATGAGTAGAAATGACATATTATAATTAATGTTACTCTAAATAGTTATTATATCGATAAACAGAAACATTAAAAAAGTTTAAAAAAGAATAAAACCTAAGAAAAGAATTACTAAATTCAGAAAATTATTAATTATTATACAATCTTGTATAAATTACGCGAGGTGGATGTGCAGGAAGATATGAGTAATAATCCAAATCATCGGATTGGATACTATGCATGTCAGTGAGGTATTAATATACGGAGTAAAGTTGATTGTGATGAGCTCGTAGAGTATGTTAAAAGTGAGTACCCCGAAGAAATTATAATAGCGAAGAAGAATGCATTTCTCTGAACTGATAACGCACAAAATGAGATTATAGAGGATATTAAAGAAAAGAACCTAAACAGAATTGTTGCATCTGCTTGAACTCCTCGAACACATGAAGTAATTTATAGGGGAACCATTGCAAAAACAGATTTAAACCCCTACTACTTTCAAATGGTAAATGTTCGTGAACACTGTTCCTGGTGTACTGATAATAAAGAGGAAGCTACTGAAAAAGCTAAAAAGTTAGTGAAAAGCGGTTTAGAAAGAGCAAAATTATTAGAGCCTGTTCCTGTTAAAACTGTTCCTGTTGAAAAATCGACTTTAGTTATTGGAGGAGGAATTGCAGGGATGAATGCGGCTCTAGACCTGGCAAATCAAGGAATAAAAGTCTATCTAGTAGAAGAAAAAACTACTATTGGTGGCAGAATGGCTCAATTAGATCGTACCTTTCCTACAGATGACTGCGCTATATGAATCTGCGGTCCAAAGATGCTTGAGGTAAATAGAAATGATAACATTGAACTACTAACGTATAGTGAAGTAAAGAAAATAGAAGGGTATGTTGGTAATTACAATGTAACGATAGAACAAAAACCACGTTATACTACAAACGAATGTAATGGATGTGGAGCTTGTACGGAAGTTTGTCCTGTTTACACAACTAACTATTTTGATGAAAATTTAGGAAGCAGAAAAGCAATAGACATATCATTTGGTCAAGCCGTACCTTTCTTATATGATATAGATAGAAACGCTTGTGTTGAATGTTTCTCATGTGTTGATGCTTGTGAATTAGATGCGATTGACTTCAGTCAAGTTCCCACAGAAGTTAATATTAAAGTAGGATCTATCATTATCGCAACTGGGTGGGATATCTATGAGCCTTTTGGAGAGTATGGATATGGTGAATTTGAAAATGTTATTACTCAAAATCAGTTAGAACGAATGCTTGCGCCAAATGGGCCATTAGAAGGGCATATGAGAAGACTTTCGGATATGAAAAAACCAAAGGAGATTGTCTTTATCCAGTGCGTCGGGAGTAGAGAGTCTGAAAGAACCTACTGTAGTGGAGTTTGTTGCATGTTAGCTCTTAAGAATGGAAGATTGCTTTTAGAAGAGTTTCCGGATGCAAATATTACAATTTGTTATATTGATATTAGAACAAACGAGAAAGGTTTTGAAGAATATTATCAACGAGCGAAAGATTCGGGTATTCAACTAATTCGAGGTAAAGTAGGTGAATATTCCGAAGACCCCGATTCTAAGAACATCAATATTAGAGTTTATTCGTCTCTAACAGATGAGATAATAAAGATTGATGCGGACTTAGTAATTTTATCAACTGCAGCGTTACCTTCTAAGGGAACTCAACAGATCGTTCAATTGTTAAATCTCGATACTAACACTTATGGGTTCCTCACTGAATCTCACTTTGGTCTATTACCACAAGAAACGAAAACCAAAGGGATTTTTATTGCCGGGTTTGCTCAAGGTCCAAAAAACATCTCTTATTCTGTTTCACAAGCTAGAGCGGCTGCAAGTAAGGTTGCTGAACTAACCTCTCCAGGGGAAGTCGATATAGAGCTAATAACTGCGGAAGTTGATGGTAAATTCTGTATTTCATGCAGAAGGTGCGAAAGAGCATGTCCTAAAATGGCAATTAAAATTAATGGGGATATAGGGGCTTATGTTGATGAGATTAATTGTGATGGTTGTGGAATTTGTGCCACATGTTGTCCCACTCAAGCGATCGATATTCGTTATTATAGAGATCACCAATTATATGCAGAAATAAATGCTCTTTTAGGAGGTGGATAGAGAGATGGAAGAAGAATATAAAATTGTTGCGTTTGCCTGCTTAAAGTGAGGTTATAATGCTGCAGATTTAGCTGGTGTTTCCCGGTTAAAATATACTACCACGGTAAAAATCATAAAAGTTAGGTGTACCGGCAGAATTGATTTAAAACATATTCTCTATAGCATTTTATCTGGAGCAGATGGAGTTATGATTGTTGGATGACGTCCAAATGAATGCCAGTTTAAGAACGGCAATTTCACAGCCCAAAGACACGTAGAATTAGCTAATAGAATACTTGCTTCACGAGGTCTTGGTGATCAGAGAGTAAATATGTATTGGCTAAGCGGGGCGGAATCAGAGAAATTTGTAAAAAGTGTTGAAGATGCATACGAGAAAGTAAAAAGAATTGGTCCAAATCCGATTAAAACAATGGATATTGATGTAACAGAAGAAAAAATATTAATAACTCCCATAGAATGATTCTTATAAAAAAATTCTAGTTATAAGATGACTAACCTTGCAAAGGTGGGAATTTAAAGATAAGAAATGAATAAATTTATAATTTAAAAAAAGAAAGACCATGGTCCAAATTGTAAATAATAATATATTTGCAGGCATTTCTCAAAAAGAGTTAATAGAGGCTACGTATCAAGCTTCGGGTAATTTTCAAATAAGGGCATTTTTCGAAGCCAAAGACGAGATTCTAAAAACCGGGAAATATACTGAAGAAGAATTTTATAATATTTTAGATTCAATGATAGATGCTGAAACTGAGCGAAAAATTGTTTTAGAGAAAATGAATGGATTAGATCCTTTGTTTTTAGAGGAAATAGCAATAAAAACAAAGGAATTTCCGGCTAAAAATGTTATTCGTGACGTAATTTACCTCAAAGAGCAAGGATATGTTGAAGAGATTGTTGAAATTAAAACGAAAACGGTCATAAAAAAAATAAAGGGTGAAGAAAAGGAGGTAGAGGTAAAAGAATACTTTTATCGATATCAAGCTAAGCAATTGTCCCCAAATTTTATTGAACATTTTCTCGAACCTGTTTCGATAGTATTTCAATCTGGTGTGTGCTGTCAATGTGGTTGGTGTTCATCAATTTGTCCAGTGAATGCTGTATCGGTTACAGCAGACACATTGGAAATAGATGATAAGCTTTGTATGAAATGCGGATTATGCTATTCAGTTTGCCCTCGTTCCTTTTCAATTGAACAAGCTTTGTTAAGTATTAATAAACTAGATAAATCTTTGAAATTTTCAGATAAAATCAATGGCTATATTAATACCTATTCTGCTTCAACCACGAATGAAGATATTAAAAAAGTAAGACAAGATGGTGGGATAGTTACTTCTTTGCTTGAATATCTCCTGCAGAATAAATTAGTAGATGCAGTCGTAGCAGTTCAACATTCAAAAGATTTATGGAAACCTGAGCCTGTTATAATCGAGAATATTAAAGATCTCTATAATACAAGTGGTACCAAATACGCAAACGCTTCAACATTAAATATCCTCGATAAAACGAAAAATTATAAAAATATTGCCGTCGTGGGTGTTCCTTGCATGATGAATGCTTTAGAAAAAGGGACTTTATTCCCAAGTGACGTACAGTTTCTCAAAAATATAAAATACAAAATTGGACTTTTTTGCATGGAATCTTTTCCATATGAAGGTGTACTTAATCTAATAAAAGAGCAATTTGAGCAAGATTTTAGAAAAGTAACTAAAATGGATATAAGTGGAGGTAAATTTATAATATACCTGGACTCGGGAGAAAATTTAAATGTACCTTTAAAAAACGTGAAATCTTACGCTCGTAGTAATTGTCATTATTGTGAAGATTTAACAGCAGATTGTGCCGACATTTCTGTTGGATCAATTGGTTCACCTGGGGGATGGTCATCAGTAATAACTAGGACAAAATTGGGAGAAAAAATATTCAAAGAAGCCATTAAGAAAGGATTAATAGAATCAAAGAGTTTAAAGGACATTAAACCCGGACAACCTTTACTTGAAAGAATAGCTGGAACAAAACGAAAGAATTGCAAACCCATTGAATTGAAATTAAATAATAATGATTAAACATATTAGAGAATATGAGCTCTAAAACTTTCCAGGATCTCATTGAAGAGGTTCATAACAAAGGTATATGTCAAGAATGTGGTGGTTGCACAAGTTTTTGCTCAGCGAGTTTTGAAAGTATAATTGGGTTTGAAGATCCATTTTCTCCTCCAATATATATTAACAAAGATAAATGCTTGGAATGTGGAATTTGCTATCATATCTGTCCTCAAACTCACATATTAGACAATGAATTGAATACAACATATAGGTTTAAAGACTATTCTTCTATGCCGATAGGTCATTATGAAGATATATACTCATGCCAGGCTACTGATGAGGAATTTTTAAAACATGGGACTGATGGTGGGGTTGTAAATTCAATTATTAATTATTTGTTAGAAAAGGAGTTAATAGATGGTGCCATTGTTTCTCGTACAGATGCACCTTTTTTGAGAGAAGCAACCTTCGCCGATAGTAAATACGATCTAATAAAATCTTCAGGAGCAAAATTAGATATCTCACCTCAATTAGATGAGATTCAAAAATTTAGCACTTATACGCATTCGATTCAAAAATTAAATCATTATAAATTTAAGAAATTAGCAGTGGTGGGAACTCCTTGTCAAATATATACTATAAGATGCATGCAAGATCTTGGAGTCAATCCCTCTCAGAATATTGAAATATGCCTTGGATTGTTCTGTTTCGAGAACTTTTTGTTTGATAAATCGCAAATCGAAAAATTCGAAAAAGATTTCAATATTCCCTTTGAAAAAATTGTTAAATTAAACATTAAACAAGATTTAATTTTCAAGTTAAAAGATGAAGGAGAAGGAGAAAAGACTGTCCATGTACCGTTTAATCAATTAGAAAATTATATGCGACCCGCATGTCGGGCTTGTAATGATTTTACTAATATTTATTCTGATATATCTTTTGGTGGATTAGGTTCTAATGATAAATACACAACAGTAATAACCCGAACGAAAAAAGGTACTGAAATTTTTTCCAAAGTTAGAGATGCAGGAATTATCCGCATTTTAGATATAGATAAACCTGATAAAAATAATATGATTGAGCTCATTTCTCAATTTTCATATTCTAAAATCAAAAGAAAGGAAGAATTTATCAAAAACTTAAATAAATGAGTGGTGTTATGAAGAAAAACTGTTGGGATGTCATGGAATGTGAATGGCAACCAGATAGTCTGAAAATAGATGATTTGGGGGTATGCCCTGCTGTCAGTGACACTAGATATAATGGATTACATGGTGGTAGAAATGCTGGTCGAGTTTGTTGGATGATAGCAGGAACATTATGTGGAGGTAAAGTACAAGGTACTTATGCACAAAAAAAAAACAGTTGTATTGAATGTCAATTCTATAAACAAGTTAAGAAAGAAGAAGGTCTCCGTTTCAAAATGCTCGTAAGACCATGAAATCTATTCTTTCTCGATTTCAATCTTCGCTTTTATGTATGACATGCTTCCTATTATTTTCTTCAAAGAATTGAATACTACATATTAATAGTAATCTTTTGAATCAATAATACGCACAAGATTGTCAAGAAAAGAAAAAAGATCTTTGATAAATTTTGATTATACAAGATAAAAAAAAAGAATAATAATGATAAAATGTTATAAGAATTAATTTTAGAGCATTTCTTTATTTCATTTTATCATATTTAATGTTTGGAAGTGGGTATAATAACAGAAATAGGGGAAAAAAAAGAGATATTACCTAAAAAAGAAGAAAGTGACCTTTTATTAGAGAAAATTTACGAAGAAAAATTACGTGACATGCTAAAACGTTGCTATCAGTGTGGTAGATGTAGTGGTGTATGTCAGCTTTCAAAAGTACAAAAATTTGCTCCAAGTAGAATCATTCAAATGATTTTAGAAGGATTTGAAGATAAAATCATTGAAAGTGGAGTATTATGGGATTGCATTTCTTGCAACACTTGCCTTCAAAATTGCCCAGAAGATATTAATTTCGCAGATATTGTACGAGTTGCCAAATATAAAATGCAAAAGCTAGCAAATCAGAATCCAGACGATTTTGTTGCTCATAAAGGTGTGTATACAACAATCTCAGAAATAATGAGCCAGGAAAATGTTCACCCCAATAGAAATCTAGGCTGGGTTCCAAAAGATATCCAAATTTCAGATAAGGGGAAAATACTATATTACGTAGGATGCATCCCATATTTCGAATTTGAATTTCAAGGGTTAGATTCGATTGCGACAAACACTCTGAAATTATTGTATCAAATTGAGAATGAACCTATTGTTTTAATGAAAGATGAAATATGCTGTGGTCATGATTTATATTGGGGACAAGGGAAATTAGAAGCTTTTGTTAAATTAGCAAGAAAAAATCTGAATGCATTCAAAAAAGCTGGTGTAAGTACTATAGTAACCGCATGCGCTGAATGTTATAGAACCCTTAGAGTCGACTATCCAAATCTATTTGATGATTTTAATGAAAATTTCGAAGTCAAACACTTAATTGAATACATTTATGATAATTGGAAAGAAGGGAAAGTCAGCTTTAAAAATCCAAAAGAAGAGGAAGAAGAGATTCAATTTACTTATCATGATCCATGTAGATTAAGCAGATTTTTACCGAAAGGAAGTAAATTAATGGAAAATGTAAGAGAAATTTTTACAGAGCTAAAAAATATGGGTTATCAATTTAATGAAATGATTCATAATAAGGAAAATGCACTATGTTGCGGAGTTAGCTCTTGGATGAATTGTAATGAAAAATCTAAAGCTTTACGATATAAACGCATGTTAGAGGCAAAATCAGCTGGTACTGTCATGGTAACTTCATGTCCTAAATGTCGAATCCATTTATCTTGTATACAAAATGATTATGAAAATTTAGCTGAAGTAAAAATAATGGACTTCTCAGAATTTATTGCAGATTTAATAAAAATTGTTAACATTAATAAAAATCCAGAGGTTAATAAATAATGGAAGGCGCTGTATTAGTTATTGGTGGTGGAATTGCTGGTATACAAACATCTTTAGATTTAACAGAATTAGGATTCAAGGTTTATTTAGTGGAACGATCACCTTCAATCGGGGGAAGAATGTCTCAACTTGATAAAACATTCCCCACAAATGATTGTAGTTTATGTATTTTGGCCCCAAAAATGGTTGAAGTGTTCAGAAATCCTAATATTGAATTAATGACATACCATGAAGTCAAAGATATATCGGGAGAAGCGGGAGACTTTGAAGTAACGGTGCTTAAAAAACCAAGATATATAGAAGAAGATAAATGCAAGGGTTGTGGTGATTGTGCCGCAAAATGCCCCAAAATAGAAGTTGGGAATATCTTTGATATGAATTTAGGTAAAAGAAAATCAGTATATATACCCTTCCCACAAGCGGTCCCTCCAATTTATTTGATTG
This sequence comes from Promethearchaeota archaeon, assembly GCA_048940805.1. Lineage (GTDB taxonomy): Archaea > Asgardarchaeota > Lokiarchaeia > Sigyniarchaeales > SOKP01 > Loki-b32. The sequence goes on along the minus strand of JBHLOF010000001.1, from coordinate 113,424 downwards.
ATCCAGAAATATGCTTAAAACTGACTAAAGGAGTATGTGGAGTATGTGAAAGAGTCTGTAAAGCAGAAGCAATTAATTATGAACAAAAGCCTCAAGAAATTAAGATCAAAGTTGGAGCAGTTGTAGTAGCTACTGGTTTTGATATGCCTGCTGAGGAGTTATCCCCTAGATGGGGTTATAATTATAAAAATGTCGTGAGTGCTCTTGAATATGAACGCATTTTATGTGCTTCCGGACCATTCGGAGGGCATGTCTTAAGACCTAGTGATGAGGAAGAGCCTGAGACAATTGCATTTATTCAATGTGCTGGTTCACGCGATCTACATGAAAATGTTCCCTATTGTTCAAGTGTTTGCTGCATGTATACCGCTAAAGAAGCAATTATTACTAAAGAACATTCAGACCATTCACAATGTTTTGTGTTTAAGCATGATATTAGAGCGTATGGTAAGAATTTTTATGAATTTACACAAAGAGCTCAAGAAGAGTATGGGGTAAAATATTTTCAAACGAAAATTAGTAGGATTGAAGAAGATCCAGAAACTAATGATCTAATAATTCACTATGAAGATTTAAAAACTAGCACGTTTCATGATTTTCGAGCGAATTTAGTGGTACTAGCTACACCATTAGTTCCTTCAAAAGGTAGCCAAGAATTAGGAAGAATTTTAGATATTGAATTAGATAATTATCTTTTCTTCAAGGAAAAATCATATTATAATAAGTCTCAATCATCACAAGATGGGATATTTTTGTGCGGATTTTGTCAAGGGCCACAAGATATTCCTGAAACTGTCGCTGATGCTAGTGGAGTTGCATCACAAGTCGCGACATTATTAAATTCCGTTAAATTCACCCAGATGAGAGAAAAGGAAATCGAAGAAGAAGAAAAAGAAGTAAAAATCATAGATGAACCTCGAATCGGTGTTATGATATGTTGGTGCGGTATTAATATAGGAAAGTATGTTGATGTTCCGAATGTCGCAGAATATGTTAGGACATTACCTAATGTGGTTCATTGTGAAGATAATCTCTATTCTTGCAGCTCTGATTCTCAAACTAGAATAAAGGAATTAATCAAGGAATATAAACTAAATAGATTCATTGTTGCATCATGTACTCCGAGAACACATGAATCACTATTTCAAGAAACTTGTGAGGAAGCGGGATTAAATAAGTACCTTTTTGAAATGGTAAATATCAGAGATCAGTGTTCATGGGTCCATATGACAGAACTTAAGGCAGCTACAGAGAAAGCGAAAGATTTAATCCGGATGAATGTAGCTAAAGCAAGATTATTAAGACCTCTGAAGGAAGAAACATTAAATATCACCCCTACTACCTTAATTATAGGAGGGGGGATTGCAGGTATGAGTGCCGCTCTGAATATTGCTAATCAAGGTTTTAAAACATATATAGTTGAAAAAGAGAAGTTCTTAGGAGGTAATCTCAATTATTTAAACAAACTATACCCGATTCATGAAGATGCATCCATTCTTCTAAATGAAACGATAGAATTAGTAATTAAGAATAAGAATATCCAAGTATTCTTGGAGTCTGAAATAGCAGATATTAGGGGATACATTGGTAATTATGATGTTTCCATAAAAGATTCTAAAAAAGACATTCATGATTTAGTAATAGGAACTATAATTGTTGCTACTGGCGGTCAAGAATTCAAACCCAAAGGGCTTTTTCAATACGATGGGAAAAATAATAATGTAATAACCCAATTGGAATTGGAGCAAAAGTTAAAGAATGGAGCTAAAGAATGGTTAGAGAATATAGATAGAGTTACAACAATTTTATGTGTTAATGCAAGGCAAAACGAAGGTATAACATACTGTTCAAATACGTGTTGTGGAAACGCAATTAAAAATATAAGTTTTCTAAGAGAATTAAAACCAGAACTTGAAATAGTGATTCTCTATAGAGACCTTCAAATGGCTAAGAAAAAATATGAAGAATATTATCGTGAACGCAGAAAAGACGCTATTTTCCTACGATATGATTTAGAAAATGTTCCGGAAGTGATACCTAATGGTAAAAACAAATATAAGATTAAAGTGTTTGATACTAATTTACAAGACACTATTGAGTTTGACACTGATTTAGTTATTCTTTCTACACCGATCATTCCTGCCGATAACCTTGAAGATCTGGCAAAAAAATTAAAAGTACCGTTAGATAAAAATGGATTCTTCTTGGAAGCTCACGTCAAATTAAGACCATTAGATTTCGCCACTGATGGTATATTCCTTTGCGGTTGTGCTCAATGGCCAAAAAATATACAAGATTCGATTGCTCAAGCAAATGGTGCTGCCGGAAGGGCAAGTAGATTTTTAAGTGCAAAGGAAATAAGAACGTCAGGTATAGTTGCCGAATCAAACTCTGAATTATGTATTGGATGTGGGAAATGTGTTGAAGTTTGCCCGTATAATGCCATAGAATTGATTGAGTCAACCCAAGACTATGAAGAAGTAAGTTTAACAGTTAAAAAATCGTTTATTCATCCTGCTTTATGTAAGGGATGTGGAACTTGCGCAGCAACGTGCCCAAATCGTGCAATTGCTGTAAAACATTACGATTTTGATCAAATTACTGCTATGATTGATACGTATTTATTAGAATAGAAATATAATAGAAAGTGAGATATCATGTCAAAATCAAAAGAAAAAGATTTGGAAGATGAATTTAATCCCGAAATATTAGTTTTCTGTTGTAATTGGTGTTCCTATGCTGGAGCGGATTTAGCTGGAGTTTCAAGATTTCAATATCCTCCTAATATGAGAATTGTCCGTGTTATGTGCTCAGGAAGAATTGAACCTTCCTTTGTTTTAAAAGCATTAAAAAATGGGGCCGATGGAGTTCTCGTTAGTGGGTGCCATATCGGTGATTGCCATTATATTTCCGGGAATGAATATACTAAGGAAAGATTTGAAAGATTGCATAATATTATTATAAAGCAACTAGGGATAGATGGGAGACGTGTAAGATTAGAATGGATCTCTGCATCAGAAGGTAGGCGATTTGCAGATTTAATAACAGAGTTTACAAATCAGATAAAAGAGTTAGGTCCCTTATAATTTTTTTAAAATTTTTCTAATTTTTAAGACAATTTAATATGTGATTATTATCGATCATTGGTAAAGTTGATGAATAAGACTAATTTTGGTTATGCGGTTTCGATCGGAAACTTTATTTTCGAAAAAATACAGATTTGAAACTGAAAATTGTTTATTTTGATCATAAAATCCTGTCTAATTTTCAAATTCAAACACTTTCTAAAAAAAAGTTATCAGATTTCGACATTCTATATGCAAAATATTTATATAACAAACTTTACTATTTATTTGATTAATGAAAAATGATCTGACATATCTGTGTAAGATTGATTTTTCTATACTTTAAACATTTAGCAATTCTATAAGGGGGAATTAAAAGAATGAGAGGATCGGTATTAGTTATTGGAGGAGGAATTGCTGGAATTCAATCCTCTTTAGATCTCACTGAGCTAGGTTTTAAAGTTTATTTAGTCGAAAAAGAGCCTTCAATCGGGGGACGTATGGCTCAATTTGATAAATTGTATCCTAGAAACGATTGTAGCTTATGTGTACTTGCTCCAAAAATGGTATCAGTATATAGGAATCCTAATATTGTACTTTATACGCTAAGTCAAGTTAAGGAAGTCAACGGCAACGCAGGTGATTTCACGGTTACGATTAGTAAGAAGCCACGCTATGTGGATAGTAATAAATGTAGAGGTTGTGGGGATTGTGCTGCTAAATGTCCAAAGATAGAAGTCCCTAATATCTTCGATATGAATTTAGGTAAGAGAAAATCCTCTTATATTCCTTTTCCTCAGGCAACACCTCCTACCTACTTAATTGATCCTGAATTATGTCTTTTCCTAAATAGAGATGTATGTGGAGTATGTAAAAAGGTATGTCAAGCAGGTGCAATTGATTTTGAGCAAAAAGAAGAAAGCTTAACTATTAAAGTAGGTGCTATTATCGTTTCTACCGGTTTTGATATGCTTGGTGAAGAACTATCTACAAAATGGGGTTATAGGTACGCTAATGTTGTAAATGCATTGGAATATGAACGGATGTTAAGTTCATCTGGACCTTTTGGTGGTCAAATTTTAAGACCAAGTGATGAACAAGCTCCAGAAAAAATAGCACTTATCCAATGCGTAGCTTCTTTTGGTTCAGAAAAAAGTGAATCTTATTGTTCTCGCGTTTGTTGTATGTATACTGCAAAGCAAGCAATAAATACCAAAAAAAATCTTCCAGATTCTCAAATTCATGTATTTCGACATAATATCAGAGTTTTTGGTAAAAATTTCTATGAATACACAAAAAGAGCACAGGATGAATATAATATTAAATATCTTTATTCCAAAATTCATGATATTGAAGAGGATCATGATACCAACGATTTAGTAATTCGATATAAAGACATAAAAGAGGATGAAGAAAAGTCCTGTAATGCAAATTTAGTTGTACTTGCAGCTCCTCTGATCTCATCAAATGGATCAAAGGAATTAGCTAAAGTTTTAGGAATTAAATTAGATAAATATGGATTCTTTAAAGATAGGTCTTATTATAACAATTTTTTGTCTTCAAGAGATGGGATTTTTTTATGTGGGTTTAGTCATGGACCAATGAATATCGCTGAAACAGTTTCTAACGCGAGTGGTGTCGCAGGGCAGGTTGCGATTATGTTAAATTCTGAGAAATTTTCCCTTATGAAAGAGATAGACATTGATATCCTTCCGGAAGAAGATATTATAAATATTACTCAAAGTGCTTTAATAATTGGTGGCGGAGTTTCTGGAATGACTGCTGCTTTAAATATCAGTAATCAAGGATTTAAAACATACATCGTCGAAAAAGAGAAGGTTCTAGGGGGTAACTTATGCAATATAAATATTCTTCATCCAACACAGCAAAAAGCTTCTGAGCTTTTGTATGATTTAGTAGAAAGTATCAAAAAGAACGAAAATATTTATGTGTATCGTAATTCAACATTACAAAGTATTGATGGAACCATAGGGAATTATACAGTTAAGATTGTCGATATTAATAATGAGCTTCATACACTCAATGCTGGTGTCATTATACTTGCTACCGGAGGTCAAGAATATAAGCCAAAAGGTTCATTCCAGTATGATATTAGAAATAAAAATGTTTTAACTTTATTGGATTTGGAAAAAAAATTAAGCAATGAAGATTTATCCTGGCTAGATGGAGTTAATCATATTACTACAATATTATGTGTTCAAGCTAGACAGAAATTTGGATATTCTTATTGTTCAAACGTATGTTGCCTAAATGCGATAAAGAATATAAAAATTTTAAAGGAATTAAAACCTGAACTTGAAATTCTCGTTTTATTTAGAGATTTACATACCGCAAAACTGGAATTTGAAGAAATTTTTAATAAACGTAAGAAGATTGCTAATTATTTAAGGTATAATTTGAATAATCTGCCATCAGTCACCAAAATCAGTAAAAAACCCGAAAAATATAAAGTAGAAGTGATTGATGATATTGATGTGAACAAAAAAATTGATTTTCAAACAGATCTAATTATTTTAGCAACTCCTATAATACCTCCAAAAGAGTTGAAAAAATTAGCAGATATGTTAGATGTTCCCCTAGATGAAAATGGGTTCTTTCCAGAAGCACATGAGAAACTAAGACCATTAGATTTTGTTTCACATGGAATATTTGTGTGTGGGTGCGCTCAATGGCCAAAAAATATTCAAGACTCAATCAATCAAGCAAATGGTGCTGCAGGAAGAGCTAGCAGATTTTTATGTAGAAGTAAGATCTCCACGACCGATTTAGAATTTATGTCTTTTTTGCTTTCAATAGAATGTTACTTCAAAGATCTTATTGTTAATCCTCAAAAATGCAACGGTTGTGGAACATGTGCCGAAAATTGCGCTTTTAATGCGATTGACATCGTGGATGATGAAAGTCGGTTCGAGGATGTCAGCATCCCGGTGAAAAAAGCGGTAATTAATTCAGCGCTCTGTAAGGGGTGCGGAAAGTGTGCTTCAACTTGTAAATTGAAAGCAATACAAGCAAAACATTATGATTTCAAACAAATCTCATCTATAATAGATCCCTATTTCTTAGAGAAAGCAAAATCCGTAGAGATTGATAATAGGAACATCCCAATAGTAGTTGATGAATAGCATCGTGTAGTTATGCGGGGATGGATATAGTCAATGTCCCGATTTCAGAATTATAAGGCACTCTTCTCGAAACGAATATAGCCCTCATTTTGTTTGAAGAAATAGAATCGTTCGATTAAATTCTAATCTTTAAAAACTTTTTACCACTTTTGTCATCAACTGAAGTAGTTTTAAAGTTTCAAAATTAATTTATATTGTTTAAACATTAAAGATGAACATATATTAAACAAGGATTTAGCATATTTCTGAGAAAACTGTAAAAAAATGAACCAAGAGTCGTCTGAACCAAAAAACAATAAAGATTTTAAAAGAAAATTAAGTCAAAAGTGGAAAGGTGTAACTGACAAATCAAAACCGAAGGTTGATGCCTTTTTTAAGCATCAAATTACAAAAGAAGAACATCCTTATCTTAAAAAATTTAGTATTCTCCTCATTTTATTAATTGTCTCATTATCACTTCTAAGTTACAACAGGTCAGTAAGTTATAATAAATACGAGCGAATTCAATTTAATTCTGCAGGTTCTACCCTCTATGCAAACTTGTTTTTTCCTGCAAAATCCCTTTCTTTCCAAGAAAAAAAACCACTGATTATCTATTGTCATGGAATTGGGAGTCAACGCGATTTTGATCTAAGAATTCCTACAGAACTTACTAAGAGAGGTTTTTATGTAGCTGCTCTTGATTATCAGGGACATGGAGAAAGTGGTGGGAATATTAATAAGATTGATAGTACCACAAACATCCCTGCCATCGCACAGGACTGTTCAAAATTATTAGATAAATTAGAAACTTTACCTTTTTATTCAGACGTCAATCAATCGCAAATTGGATTAATTGGGCATTCACTTGGGGGTATGGTTGCACTTATGAACCAAGCACTTGATCCACGCTTTAACGTGACAGTGGTTTGGGCGCCTTTAGTTAATTTTATGCCTCCAAGGTTTGGATTTAAAGAAAATCCTCAATTCGAATTATATATTCCGGTAAACTTGATAGATGAAAACAATTCCCAAAATTTGTTGGTAATAATGCATGAAAGAGATGAAATTTTAAATTTTACAGAAAATGCATTAAAGGCTAAAGAATTAACGAATTGTACAGTGATATCAATAACAGAACCATTAATAGGGGGTGGACATCAGCTCTTTTCAAATGGTGTTCTTATTGATACAATTAATTGGTTTGAAAATCATTTTTTCAAATCTGAAACAATCAATGGGGTCATTTTCTTGTCATTTATATGGAACTATATTCTTATCTTCACAAACTTAATAATCTTAATTATTACAGTTTTAGTATTAGTAGCATATAGTTCAATATTTTTCACAGAAAAGCAGAAATCCAAAATTTTTTCCTTGAAAATTACCAATCCGCTTATTTCGAAATTCAAAAAACCATTTAGGATAAGTTCAATAATATTATTTTCGGCAGTTTTTATAATAAATTGGCAAATTTTTGCTCATTATTATGGTATAATAGGTATTTTATATGCTTCACTTGTATTTAGCGGAATTTTCATTGCAATTCATACAATTCTCTACTTCATAAAGCTTAGAAAAGATAAAGTAAAATTTAATAAAATTGAAATAAAAAATTTTTTTATAAGAGAATTCAAGGTTAAATATATTATCTATGCTATCCTCTGTTCCTCTTACTTTATAATTGTCTACTTAATATTTTCATTTTCATACCCATTTGGTTTCATGTGGCCATCTAATTTTAATTATCTAGTTATATCAGAAATAATATTTCCGGTATACCTTTCTATAGAGATTTTATTCAGGAAAGTATTATATCCACAATTGAATTTTATAAAAACTGAGAAATCAAAATCGAAAATATTAATGGTTTGTGCATTCATAGTTTATGCTAACTTAATGTTACTTACCCAGAAATTTTCATTTTTACCCTCTGTGCTGTTTACTTATTTTATATTCTTCATTACAACTATCTTAAACACTATCATATATGAAAAAACAAAAGCATTTAGTTTTGTATTACTTTGTTCTTTTAACATTCTACAATTATTTTTCTCAGCGGTTCTTTCCAATGTTGTGGGAGTTGGTGCAGTAAGTGGGTGGTTTTAACTATAATGGAATTATAGATTTGAGTTATTTTATAGGTGGTGGAAGAAATAAAAGCAGCCGTTTTTGAGGACATCGAAAAAATTGTCTATAAAGAAGATTACCCAAAACCTATTCCTGGTCCAGATGAGGTTTTGGTTAAAGTTAATTATTGTGGAATCTGTGGAAGTGATATTACCAATTTCAAGTATAAAATGTATCAAGTACCTCTTATCATGGGACATGAGATTTCTGGTGAGGTTGAAGAAATAGGTGATAAGGTGACTGGTGCTAATATTGGAGATAAAGTTGGTTGTTTTGTAGTTTCTTTGAATGTAGGTAGTGGTGAATTAAGAGGATTAGGAACTTTTCAGAATGGTGGATTTGCAGAGTTTGTAAAGGTACCTAAAGAATGGGTATTTAAAATTCCCCCTAATATTTCTACTAAAGAAGCAGTAATAATCGAGACGTTTGCATTAGCTCAAAGGGCACTTAAGTTATCAGAAGTAAGATGTAATGAAAATATAGTTATATTTGGAGGTGGAGCTGTTGGTTTGACATTATTAAAAACTTTATTAATTGAAAAAAATCCCGATAGTGTAATTGTGGTTGAGCCGCATGAATTTTTAAGAAAAAAAGCATTAGAGCTGGGAGCTAGCGATGCTGTACCTCCAAGAAGAGTTAAAATAAAAAAGGCACTTAAGAGCTTTGGAACACCCACTTTCATTTTCGACACAGTGGGAATTAAAGAAACAATATCAGATGCAATTTTCCTTATAAAGAAGGGAGGGACTATTCTGTTAGAAGGAATTCATAAAGAGAGTATTAAATTCTCCTTTTTTGATGTAATTTCTAAAGAAGTTACGTTAAAAGGATCTATTGGTCACGATAGGGAAGATATACTATCTGCTATTAATCTGTTTTCTGATGGTAAGGTAAATGCTAACGATTTTATTTCTGAAGTGGTATCATTGAGAAATATTCAAGTTGCTTTTGAAAGATTTCTTGATTCCAATTCTAGGAATTTTCTTAAAATATTAGTAAAAGTTTAGATTGTTGAAGATGTCATTTAAAGGAATTGATGAAGCATTTCATAGAATCAATCATGTAGTGAACAGAACTCCAGTATTAACTTCGAGATCTTTGAACTCTCTTCTAGATGCAGATATATATTTGAAATGTGAAAACTTTCAAAGAGTTGGAGCCTTTAAATTTAGAGGTGCCTACAATGCGTTAAGTTTATTCACACTAGAACAAAAGAATCGTGGAGTGATTACTCATTCTAGTGGGAACCATGCTCAAGCTGTTGCACTTGCTTCTTCTTTATTAGGAATTCAAGCTACTGTGGTGATGCCCAAAGGAGCACCCATGAATAAGGTCAATGCGACTAAAGAGTATGGAGCAAATGTCATTTTTTGTGATAACACTTTGGAAGCAAGAACAAAAACTACCAACGATCTAATTGAAAAAAACAATTATGTTCTACTTCACCCATACGATAATAATAATGTTATTGATGGTCAAGGAACAGTGGCTTATGAGCTATTAAAAGAAATTGGTGATCTCAATATTATCATTGCACCTCTAGGAGGTGGGGGATTGTTAAGCGGGACGGCTTTAGCAACTAAAAATTTATGTCCAGCTGCAAAAGTTATTGGGGTTGAACCAGCATTAGCAGACGATGCTCTCCAGTCAATTAAAGCAGGTTATATCATCCCCAGTACATATCCCAATACTATTGCTGATGGATTACGGACTTCTATTTGTAAAAGAACTTATGATATCATAAAAAAATTTGTTGATAAGATTCTAACTGTATCTGAAAACGAAATCATCGATGCAATGAGATTCCTCTGGCAACGTATGAAAATTGTTGTAGAACCTTCAGGAGCAGTTCCTTTAGCAGCTCTACTCTCTAAAAAAGTTGATCAGAAAAATAAGAAAATTGGGGTTATAGTAAGTGGCGGTAATATTGATATAGAACCTTTTTTTCAATTATTAGAAGCAAGAGTGGTAAAAAATGATTGATGCCCTTTTTAAAATCTTTGATAACTTAGAGTTGTCTTGGATAGATTCTTCAACCGATATTATTGAATCTAAAGAATATATCGCTCTTTTATCAATTTTCCCTAACTTAGAAGTTATTTTTCAAGAGGGGCAGGTAAAAGATGAGGATGAGTTTCAAAGAACAATTAGGCATATCTTCAGACTTTTTAAAATATTCTTTTTAATTAAATCTGGGGAATTTACTCATGACACGCTTTCTGCTGATTCAATTAAGACTATTAGAGATAAGCTTCTGTATCAACAATCACAGAATGAGTTGACGATTCCAATAATACTAATGTATCATGATATTGGAAGAATGGATAACAAAAAAGAGCATTCTTTTTATAGTTATCACCTGATTTCAAAAGGAAATATGTTAGATTTATATGACCTTTCTGAGTTGGAAAGATTGCTTATAAATAAAGTGATTCAATATCATCTATTATTTGCCACAATTTACACAGGGGAATCTACGTTTTACGGTGTTTATTCTTTGTTAAATGATAATGAATTTAATAGATTGCTGATAAATAAAGAAACAATTAACAGATTCATTGACTTGTTAGAAATATTTACATACATCGATATTTTAGGATATTCCTATGCTAGAATTTATGACCATTACGTAAATTACTATAATGAAATCAATAATAAATTAAAGAAAATCTTCAATTTATGGCCAAATAGGGATAATGCTTTAGAAAAAGCAATAGAATATTCCTATGAATGGTTAGATTGGAGAATTGCTGGAGCTCTCAGAATTTTCCAATACGTCGGAACAGAATCATACTTAACTAAAGCTTTTTACTTCAATAAAATTAGAGAAAGTGTAGATACTGAACTCAGGGAATTAACAAATAGGTTAGATTGGAGTGAAATAAAAGAAACCTATTTAACTGATACTTCGAAAGTTCAAATAAAATATGGATTAGCCATCTTGATGTTATTAGCATTCGGTAATTTTTTTAGAGGTCCTGTTAGAAAAGATGAGAAGATTTCTAATAATCTCATTATATTTTGGTTTTTACTCTCAGGAAAAATAAACAAGGAATCTTTGGAAAATAAGGAATCTTTATGGAATGTACATTTTACAGGATTACCAAATTGGTGGAAATGGGATAGAAAATTTAAAACCAAATTAGACTTTAGATCAATAAATCAAATAATTCAAAATTCTTCTCAAGAATTTGATATTGAGAAGAAAGAATATAACCTGTATTTAGATTTTGATAATATTTTTAATTAAAAATAAAAAATGAATTAATTTAAAAACCTATATTTTTTCCACTCGACACAGTAAGCCTTTCAGTGGAAGGGTTGCAGTTACTGGATCGGTGTGTGTATTATCGGTGAGAATGTTGATATTGTATTTCTCCCAACCATCTTCTCTTCCATACCAATACCCATGAGGAGCATGAACTACTTTAGGATGAGTATCTTTAAAGTATTTAATTTTGATTTCACCTGTTCCTCTTCGAGTTGAAATATTAACCCATTCTCCATCTAGAATATTTAAGTTTTTAGCAGTTTCAGGGTGAATCCATAATTCTGGATCAGGTGCAAGTTTATGTAAAGAAGGAATATTTCGAAGTGAAGAATGATAAAAAGGAAGAATTCGAAATCCTGTAGTAAGAACTAAAGGATAATCTCGCCATAATTCTGGTGTACTTAACGGACTCTCTGGTGGTTCTTGATAATCGGGTAAAGGCGCGATACCAAAGAGTTCTAAATGTTTCGTCTGGAGCATTATTTTTCCCGTAGGTGTTGGAAACCGTCTCCTCTTCGTTTCAAAATCAACTGGAACAGAATATTTCCCAAGTTTTTTAAATTCCTCAAAACTTATTCCTATTGGTTCAAGACGATAATCTAATCCTTCTTTCACAGTTTTCCAATAGTTATTAAGTCCAACTTTTTTAGCAAGTTCTATTAATATCTCTTTTTCATCCTTACATTCAGGAACGGGATCAACAGCTTTTACTTGGCAAAAGACATAATTTCTCATACCTAAATCTTCTATATCGTCTCTCTCAGTCCAATGAGCAGCAGGTAATACAATATCTGCCATTTTTGTCGTGGGTGTGTGAAAGTAATCTACCGAAAAAAGAAAATCCAATGCTTCAAATGCCTTTTTGATATATTTTGAATTACCGAATGCACACATTGTATTATTTGCAAACAGACCCCACATTTTAACAGGATAAGGTTTTTGTTCGAGAATTGCTCTAAATATTGGTTCTGGTGGTATTTGATCACTAATTTGGTAGAACGGGTAAATATCCTTAGCTAGTTTCTTTTGGACTTGTTCGCTTGGTAGCTGAGCCATAAGAGAAAAATCTCTTCCATAGCATGTTCTAGCTCCTGTAGGAGAAGGATAGTTGAAATTACCACCTGGTACTTCGTAATTACCTGAAATTGCTGACAAGATTGCTATTGATCGAGATAGATCAAAAGACTTAATTGAATGGCATGCACCTCCGATACCAGGTTGTATACAAGCTGGTTTATTAGTTGTAAAGGTCATAATTGCATTTTCTATATCTTCAGAAGATACCCAAGTGATCTCAGAACAATAATCAAGTGTAAAACGTGAAACTTGTTCCCGAATTTCATCAAAACCGAACGTACAGTTTTGTACAAATTCTTTATCGTATAAATCTTTCTTTATAATATAATTTATAAAACCTAAAAGTAATGCTACATCGGTACCAGGTCTAACAGGTAACCAATGATCTGCTTTTTTAGCAAGAGAAGTGCCACGGGGATCAACTACAATAAGTTTTGCTCCAGATTTTATCGCCTGTCTCAGATCATACATCATTAAACCAGGGAAACTATGTTTTGGATTAGTTCCCCACAAAACAATACATTTACTTGAAACAATATCCGCCATAGCAGCGGAGCCAGAAACAGCACTCATTCCCATTACGATTGGACCGAGAGAGTAATTTGCAGGAGCACTATAGTTTGGGGAGCCAAATTGTCCTAAAAAACGATTGATCCAAGGTGGAATCCCTCTCGTCGTTCCTTGGCCAAATACAACTGATTCAGCACCAAATTGTTCTCGATAAGTCAATAATTTTTCAGCAATAATGTCCAAAGCTTCATCCCAAGAGATCTTTTCAAATTTTCCTTCTCCTTTTTCACCTATTCTTCTTAATGGATACCTAATTCTATCCGGATGATTTATAATCTCTCCAGCGGCCAATCCTTTGGGGCAGATATATCCATGACTGAAAGGATGGTCTTTATCACCTTTTACTTTTACTAGACGGCCATCCTTTACTTCGACAATCACACCACACCTTGAATGACAACCAAAACAAATCGTTCTAACAGATTTATTGCTCATAATTAAACTACATTTTGATAGTTAATTTTGTTGTATATATGATTATCTTCGTCATTATTTATAATATCTTTCTGAAAACTAAATTTTACAATCTAGATCTGGTTTTCTTCTATCAAACATTACACATTATATATCAATATCACATTAGTTTTATAATGTAAAAAGCGAGATATTTATCAAAATCAATACCCATCAACTCTTCCACGTAATCAACCTTTCAATTTTTTCAAATGAAAACAACGACAAAAGCCTTGTTTCTCTGACTAACACGTACAATTTCTCTAATAATCACTTTAAAAACATAATATCAACTGTTTAATAATATCTAAAGCATTAATAGGGTTAAAATTTCAGCGTTCAAAGAAATAAATAATTAGGTGTAATTCTATGGGGAAATTATCTCAATTTCTTAAAAAATTAAAGAAATCAAGGCATCTAATCCGAATGACAATTGTAGGAGATGGTGCGGTCGGAAAAACAACACTAGTCCAAGCATTGATTAGACAAACAGGGAAATCAATGCATAAATCAAATGTCTCTAACTCCTTAAAAAATAAAGAGATTACTCGCACACCATTCATGGAAATAGAAACATGGACTTATGATGATTTGCTATTTCAATGTTATGATTTAGCAGGGCAGAGAATTCCTGGTTCTCACCCTTTAGACCTTATGAGGACTCAGGTAATTAAAGCAATTGATATTTACATCTTTGTCTTTTCAGTTGATGTTTACAAATCATTTGAAAATATCAATAACTGGATTGAATTAATGGATCTTAAAGAGCAACAGTTAAATGGGCATACGGGATTAGTATTAGTTGGTAACAAAATTGATTTGGAAAGAAATATCTCAGATGAATTAATCAAATCTGTAGTTGGAAAAGATAAGTATTTTCAAAATTATGTAGAAACCTGTTCTTTAGATGGGAGAGGTATTGATATCTTATTAGATGAAATTACAAATATCGGTAAAAAACTCCTTAATAATTAAGGTAACCTTATATCAGAATTGGTAATCTCATCGTCTTAAAAAAAATAGGGTGAGGTCAGATTGACGGAAATTTTTTGCAAAGTTTGCGATAAAAAGATTGCTTTCGATCTTAATAACCCAAATACTTTCATCCATAAGTCAGAATCAGGTAATTCAATGATTGGAAAACTCTACACTATTAGAGTAGGACATTCAACTAATTCAGATACAATTCATGTTAATGTTGTAGTAATTGATGAACAAGGAGATTACCGGGCTCATAAAGATTATTATGAAGAAAAGAAAAGTGATATAGATAAAGACTCTTCATGGAGAAATTTGAAAAGAAGCATTCCTTTAGAACTTCGAGGATTTCTATCATTAGCGGATCGGAAGGAAAGAGAAATACTTTCAAAAATTAAGAACCCTCAAGATAAATCCTTAATTGAATGGTATGACTGTCTTTCCACATTGAGACAAGCTTATCCTAAAAACCAATTTTTAACTTTTCTGGCAGTAAAATGGGGATTTATTGTTGGGAAAGGTAAAGAATTAATAGAATACAATTATGATCCTGATTCTTGGAGCTACCCTACTTATTTACGGTTACTTGCTAGATTTAAATCCTCATCGGATTTAATAGAAAAGGCAAAAAATATCGATTTTGATTCAGAATCAATTATTATTCAAATAGAAGCAGCATTAGCTCAAGCTGAAGTCTTTCTTCGATTGAGTGCTTATGATCTATTAGAAAAATTATATAATAATAGTCTAAAAAAATGGAATGATAATTCTACTGTAGAAGTTAAATCAGGATTAATGTTTATACAGGGATACTATGGTTTTAGATTATATTTTCTTGGAAAGATAAATGAAGCTATTAAGTTGATAGAGCCTGTGTTTAACTTCGGACAAATATTAGAACATCGTGAAATCATTAGCGTTACAGGTAACTTTTATGCGGCAGTTATACAATCTAGCGGAGATTTAGAAAAAGCATTAAGAATTTTTGAAATTGTTCTAAAAGAGAGTGACGAACTCGGTGATGAAAGAACAAAAGCAGTTGTCTCAACGAATATGTCTGTAATTGAATCAAGGCAAGGATTATACGATAAGGCACTTAAACGCCAACAAGCTATTCTTACATTGCCAATTGTTCAAGCAGAATTCTTCCTGAAAATTTCTATAATGAGTATTTATGCTGAGACACTTTTTATTGCTGAAAAATATGGTACTTCAAGAAGAGTTTGTCAATCACTCCTCCTAGAGAAAAAGATCCCTACTTATTATAAAGTAGATGTCCTTTCCACTCTTAAAAGGATTGCTGGGAAATCAGGTTCTCTAAAGTTGCTGGAATTTGTTAGATCAAATCTTCCCGATGATTCTGATTTCATGGATTCTCCTGTAGGGCATATTTTTATGAATGATCTAGAGGCAATTGAAGCAGAATTACAGAATGACTGGTCTAAACTGATTAAAAAATTAAATAATGAACGAGATATTATGCTTGCCAATCTATCAGTCGAGGGTGCAAGTGATATAGAAATTCGATTGGCAGAAGCATACTTCAAACATTTTCAAGAAACTGAGGACCTAGAATTCTTAAATCATGCCTATAATCATTTAGATCTAGCGAAAACAATAGCAGTTGAGAATCAGAGTTATCTTGACCTTTGCAGACTTGTAATGCTCCAGGGATTGTTAGCAGCAGAAAGTAAATTGACAGACCAAGCTAAGAACTATTTTCAGGAAGCTCTACAAATAGCTAAGAATTACAATCTAATAAACCTTGAAAAAGAAATATTAGATAACTTAGAACATTTGAATAACGGGATAATTGAGAAGTCAAATACCTCAATTTTACGAAGGATGTTTAATAGGTTAACATTCCAAAAAACTGAAGAACAAAAGTCAGCACAAAAAAGTACGATTTACACATTATTCATTGGAACCCAAAATTCCGCATGGAGGTTAATTTTAAAAAACGAAAAGAGTGGTTCTTCTGCTGATGTTCATTACTTATTAGGAATTCATGATCTTTGGACGAATATGAAGAAAAAAATAGATTATCAACAAACCCACTATTTTGCTTTAACAAGGGGAGCAATACTCATTGAAAACTCTTCTCATTTTCAATTATTTGCCTTAGGTGATCAATTGAATTATATAACAAGATTGACCATCCAAAACCTCTTACCAGAATTAGAAAAATTCCCATTCAGACATATACCTGAAGAGTTAGAAGAAAAAGTTCTGGATACTCTAAATAAAAATATTGGGAAATTTATAGTAGTGGAATAATCAGATTTAAGATTTTAAAATATTTGTTTCAAACATTTTTTGGTTGATCTCTACTCCTAAACCTGGTTTTTCAAGAGCTTTTACCATTCCCTTTTCAGCTCTGATAGGTTCCTCGAGGAGTTGGTATTCTTCAGGAATGAAAGGAAATTCACACCAATCGCACCGTGTTGACATTATAAAATGAAGGTTTGCAGCTAATATATGTCCAAATCCAAAAATGTGAGGTATACAACGAACTCCTTTAACTTCTGCCATTGCATCAATTTTTTTCATTTGGAGAAATCCACCACTTCGTGTAACATCTGGTTGAATTATATCAAAACAATCCCTAGAAAGAATATCCTCAAATCGAAATATACCCATATCATTCTCTCCACCTGCTATCTGCACAGGAGATCTCTCTTTAATTTTAGCTAACCCATTCAAGTTATCTGTTGGAATTGGTTCTTCTAACCAAGAAACATTATATTTAGCACAAATATTAGCGACTCTGAGCGCTTGGGTTACTGAATCATAAGCGGAATTTGCATCCACCATAATATGAATATCTGGGAAAGCATCTCTGACTTCTCTTATCAAATCTTCATCTTTTTCAGGCCCGTTTCCAATCCTTAGTTTTACGGCATTAAATCCACCTAGTTCTGGTTTTAAAGCTGATTCCACTGCTCCAACGGCTGCTTTAGGCTTATAACCTCTAGGCATGGAAGCATAAGCTTTAATTTTTTGCTTTCTCCCCCCTAATAGTCTATATATAGGCTGTTTCGTAGATTTTCCAATAATATCCCAGCATGCAATCATTATAGCAGAAGTGGACGATGGTATCCCAAACATAATCCGATTACTGGATGTGTATATTGTATGAAAAATATCTTCTGTCATGAACGGATCTTTTCTGATTAATAATTTCTTAAGAGCTTCTTCTACAAAAACCTGTTGAGCTGCATTACTAAGGTTCCAATGACTTAATGCCCAACCATCTATCCCTTCGTCTGTAAGAATATTAATATATAAACCGGTCGCCTTAAATCTAGGCATAGATCCTATCTTAATTTTAAAATCCAGCTCTAATAAATAAGTTTTGACATCTGTGATTTCCATTTGAATACAATTTAGAATGTTAACTTATATCAAATATTATAAATGGGAATAATTTGAAATAAGTATTAAAAATTCCGAGAAAATTATCTTTGTTTACTATTTTGAAAATCATCGTTAAATTTTTAGAATAAGAAGAATTTAAACCCTTAGTAAGTAGATTTTTTGTATGTTATAGAATAAATATGAAAATTGGTTTCCTGTGGCTGATATATTTAACGACGATTCATTGGAGAAGAACCCACACGAATATTTGTGCGTGGTTTATGTATTGTATTTTGACGAAAAAAAGGGACAAATACCACTTTTAATGTATCCCGATGATCGATTCAGATCTAACAAGAAATACATGAGACCTATTCATTATCATCCAGTTTGGTTCTTGGAAACAGAAGATCTTGACCATATTGATTTAGAATATAAAGGATATACTTTTTTTGGTAAAAAATTTTTAGCGAAATCAGATAGGAAAAAACGACGTGCTGGGCTTGAATCTGAAACTCCAGAAACCATAGTCCTGATTGTTTCATTACCAATGGAACTAGCCATTTTTGGAGATGACCTTATTCGAATACTAACTGAACAATTAAGAACCAAATTTGAAGATCAATTCACTGAAGTTATTGAGAGTGAGATCGCAAGAGATACAGTAATTAAGACGCCCAAAATCCAAGAAACTATTTCTCAAGGATCTAAAATAAAAGTATTTATAAGAGAATTGATCGACAAAGTTGTTAAAGAATATTTTTCGAGTGTAATTCAGAAAAAATCAGAATCTCCCTCTCTCAAAACACAAAGAGCTATTTCTTATTTTTCTTTAAAGGGATTTGAACTTTCTCCACTTAGTAGTCTAAGAGGAGAAAATGGATTTTCATCTATCGAGTTATTTGATCCCTCAAAGCAAGAAACTTTAGATGAGATCCCTCTCTCCATTACAAGAATTAACCTCATCGAAAATAGCCAAGAAATTGAAATTACTATACAAAATAACTCAAATGAAGAATTAACGAATATTTCTATAACAATTACTCATGTTAAAGAATTTTTTGAAAAAGAAGTAATGACTCAAGAAATTGAAATTTGGTTCCCTCAAGAAGAACTATTATTTGTATCGCCAATAATTCCTCATATTGAGGAATATTTGGTATCAATTGAAAAACTAAACAATAATGGAATCAATCAGAAAATTCTCAATCAAAGGATCGATATTAATTTAATAGATAAAATAAATCAATAATAATGGGGAATAAAATGTCAAATAAAGAAATTAAGGAAGAAGATATAATCATCAGAAATTATCGAACCTCGGATTATCAAGCCACCTTAGAAATTTTAAAAGAATTAAATGATCTTTATGATATTGGATTCGAAGAAAGACAGTGGAGAGAATCTTCGGGTTTAAGGCAATTTAAACCTAATTTAAAAAGAATCACTCTCATAGCAGAATTAAAAGATAGTGGAGAAGTTATGTCTATGGGAATGATAGAAGCTGTAAAAAATACCATCGGGAGATACATTGGACGTTTAGATAATTGGGCAACGAAAAAAGAATATATTGGTGCAGGTGTTGGTAAGATATTAGCAGATCGTTCAATTCAAATTTTACAATCCTGGGGTTGCGATTCAATAAGAATTAATCTTCCTTACGGAACTGATAAAAAATTACTGGAAGTTTTTGGAAAAACAGGATTTCAACCAATTCTTACCGTACTTGAAAAAAGATTTTAATAAAAAAAATAAAAAAAAAAAGGAATTAGGAAATTTCAACCTAATTTTAATTTGTTAGAACTTCATTATCTAAATATACTATAGATTTATTTGATTTTCTTGCCAAATTTTTCCATAATTTCCTTAGAAAGATAAAGTCAATAAACGCCAAGCTAAACAATATAATTGTACTAATTGGAGCAAAGGCACATGTTGAATAATATCCTAAGTAACTTACCTTAGAAGCCTCGGCTGGCATTAAAGTCATTATGCCTGCTGTTAACAACACAATAATGAATACGGCATGTAAGAATAATTTCAATGCCTTATTGACTGAACCCACAAACCTTTTATTCATAAATTTTCACCTCTTTTTGTTTTTCATTGTTTATATATTAAAATTCAATTTTTCAGCAATATCTAACCCAATTTCTTCTATTTTTTTAAGGGCATTCACTTCTAAAGGTCCTTCTTTCCCAAGGACATTCACAGTAATTTCAGGATACAATACTTCTATGTTCATCATTTTCAAGTATTTAACAATTTTTTTTGCTGCTGATCCTGAAAAAGGAACAGATAATTTTGTCTCAAATGCAAAACCCTTTTTATACCCCATCTTATTATGCTTTATCTTAGATAAAAAATCTCTCATAGCTTTTGACAATCCACGATTATGCGTAGGGCTTCCAATACCAATAACATCATAGTTTTTCAAGGTACTAAGATCAAAATCTTGAATATAAACGGAATCTACATAATGTCCACCAGATTCTAGCCCACGGTTTAGATAGGTTGCTACTTTTTTAGTGTTACCAAATTTAGAATCATATAGAATTATTACATTCATTTTTACACACTCCTTAATTTTCTAATTTTTTTTCAATTGTAATAAACACTTTAGTATGATTTAATGGAGGATTTCCTAGACATTTAATCTCATGTTTAACATATGAGAAAGTAATAAATGATATTCTATGTTAAAAATAATCTATATGTACACCATTCAGTCAAAAATTGAATTATTCGCTATACGATTTTTTAATCTTTTTCACGAAATTTGGATAACATTTTCAGAAGAAATTAAAATTTCTATCTCTATTTGATTAAAAAAAGTGTTTACACACTAGAAGCTAGCGAAATTTATTACTAGAGCTCTATATTGAAATTTCTTCTTTATATAACAAGTCCTCCTTCCATGTATCTAAAAACATCCCTTTACGGATAATATCGGTAATGACAGATTCAACTTCTTCTTTTTGTATATCATCTAATAAGATATTTAGTTGTTTTATTGTTTTTGTCCAAACCCAAAAGAGAAGTGTATTTGGTAGGTTACTAAACGTATAACAAAACATGATAAAGGGTTGATATTTACTGTTTATTAGCTTAGCAAATTCTATTCTATCTATAGAGGACCTTAGATTTATTATTAAAATGGAAAAAATATCCCCTGAAGCTTCAGGGTGAAGATTCGTTGTCAATTCGATCACACCATTGGTTATTAATCGTGATAATCTTCTACGGATAGTACTTGGAGTACTACCAAGATCATCAGCGATTTCTGAAATAGGTTTTCTCGAATCCTTATGGAGACTTCGAATTATGGACAAGTCTAATTTATCAATGTTTAATACTTTAGTTTTAGGATAGACGTGGTCTATTGGTAAAGAGTGATAAGATCCATCCCTCAGGCCAATTATAGGTGATTGAATTTCAGCAGTATTAGAAATGAATGATGAATATTCTCCTAGTTCGTGATAGCTTCTTAGAAAAGCCCCTATATAGATGTAATTTCTACTAGTAAGCACGATTTGGGAAATATTTTCATTCTGTTCTAAATCTAAAATAGTTTTATCTATATTGTGAGTATCACTTTTACCAAATGTATATACATATATTGCACCAATCGCATAAGGATTAATTTTTGCTAAAAACCTTTGTATTACCCCTAAATCAATAAGGTTTTGTACCCTCTTATAGGCAGCGTTAAGTGATAAATCTAGATAATCGGCAAGTTTTCTATAAGATAATCTTGAATTGATATTCAACAACATGACTATTTTGATATCGCTTTCATCCATATATATTTTAAAGAGAAGATAAAGAAATATTTATAGCTTAAGAATTTTTAAGGTTTGAAATAAAAAGTATTCAGTTTAAACGGAATTAACCTAATTTTTTGTATTAAAATGTTCTCCAAATCCTATAATTTACTATAGGATATTGAAATTGTGCATTGGTTCACTGAAGAGATTAATCTTATTTCTATTTCTGCCCTTATTAGTTTATTTCAATTTATTTTTTCAAATCGAGCTTGAAAGAACCTTAGATATTCTGGTTCATAAACCATTTTTAATCCTCGAATTTCGTCTCGTTTTTCAAAAAGGCGGATAATAGATTCTGCTGTATATTCCATATGCGTGTTAGTATAAACTCGTCGAGGAATTGTTAATCTGACAAGTTCTAGTGCTGGAAAGATATTTTCTCCAGTATCCTTATCACGTCCCTTTGAAATTGCCCCTCGTTCCATACTTCTTACTGCTGAATCCTCATAAATCGCTGCAGCCAAAGTCTGAGCGGGCCACTGATCTCTCGAAAGTTGAGGTAAAAATTTCAATGCATCAAGAAAAACCGCATGCCCACCGATTGGTTTTACAATAGGTATATTTTCTTTTAATAAAAGCTCACCAAGATATCGAACTTGATTTATTCGATATTTCAGATAATTACAATCAGTAGATTCTCTTAAACCACGCGCTACGGCCTCTAAATCTCTTCCAGCAAGTCCTCCGTAGGTATGAAGCCCTTCGTACACAACAACCATGTTTCGGCAATGTTCATAAATCTCCTTATCACTTGTGGCAAGAAAACCACCTATGTTAACTAAACAATCCTTCTTAGCACTATATATACATCCATCAGAGTAACTCATCATTTCTTTTAAAATATCTATAATAGGTGTACCTTCATATCCCTTTTCGCGTTCCCGAATAAAATAAGCATTTTCACTTGATCTTGTGGCATCGAAAATAATTTTGAGGTTGTATTCATTACAAAATTCTCGTAATTTTCGTAAATTTTCCATAGAAATGGGTTGCCCTCCCGCCATATTTACATCCATTTCTACATTCACAAAAGCAATTTTATCTAATCCATAATCATCAATATATTTTTGTAATTTTTTTAAATCAACATTCCCTTTAAACGGATGTTCATTTTCTGGATCATGAGCTTCATCAATTATCATGTCAACCATTTTTCCTCCAGGTAATTCAACATGCAACTTTGACGTTGTAAAATACATGTTTCTTGGAACTATTTGTCCTGGTTTAGTTAAATAACTATACATGAGGTGTTCAGCTCCTCGACCTTGATGGGTTGGAACTAAATAGTTATAACCCAAAACTTCTTGCACTGATTTCTCAAGATTGTAAAAATTTCGAGCACCTGCATAAGCTTCATCACCTAAAAGCATACCACTCCACTGATGATCAGACATAGCGGAAGTACCAGAATCAGTTAATAAATCAATAAAAACATCCTCAGATTTTAATAAAAAAGTGTTGTAACCTGCTTCTTTAATTGCTTCCTTCCTTCTTTTTTCATCAGGCATCCCTACATGTTCAATCATTTTAATTTTAAATGGTTCGACTGGTCCATTCATGATATTGTCATCGAAAATAATAACTTAAACTAATTAAGGAAATTTAAGAATAGCAGATTGAAAAATGTTCCCTTAAAAAACTCCCATTTCTTTCCCATTATACAAATATCATTCAAGAATTTAACCCATAATATAGAATATCTACAATTCTACAACTTTATAGACATTTCCTTAACATTCTTGAACTTTGAAGAAAATATTCGGAAAACAGTGATGAAATATATTAATTTTAAAAAATTCAGAAATACAATAAATAAAATTACAAGATATCAAAGGGAGAAATTAACTAATGGTTGGTATAGAATCTTATGGCGCTTATTTACCCAAGTATCTCTTATCTCGTGAGATAATTGCGAAAGCTTGGGATTTTCCAAGCCGTCCTGGGAATAAAGCAGTTGCAAGTATTGATGAAGATAGTCTTACAATGGCGATTGAGGCGGGGATTGATTGTATAAACGGAATCGATCCAAAAAGTATTGACGGATTGTTCTTTGCTTCTACAACTCAAGTTTATACAGAAAAAGATTCGGCATCATTTATTGCAACAGTACTAGATTTGAGAGATGATATTATTACGATCGACTTCACTGACTCATTAAAGGCTGGAACAAGTGCGTTAGCAAGAGCAGTAGATACAATTAAAGCAAATAAAGATATTTCTAAAATTCTTGTTATTGCTTCTGATATGAGAGAACCAGAACCCGCTACTACCTGGGAATTTGAATTTGCTGATGGTGCTGCTGCTTTTCTTGTAGCAGAAGGGGACGATTTACCTATTACTATTGATGATTATTATTCTATTTCAGCTAATGTAACTGGTCCTTGGAAAAGAACAAAAGAGGATCATTTTATAAGAACATTTGAAGCAAAAATGGACAATCAGTTTTATACTCAAAGTGTGATAAAAGTAATGGGCGAACTTATGAAAAAGAATAATCTTAATCCAGAGGATATTGACATTGCAGCATATTATTACAACAATCCTCGAAGCCACGGGAGTATTTCTAAAACAATGAAATTCAATCAAGGAGTTGCACAAAATGGATTAATTTTTCAACTTGGTGATCTTGGAACACCTATGCCTTTTATTTTATTAATCTCAGCACTAAAAGAAACTAAAGAGAACGCGAAAGCCATATTAGTTGGGTTTGGTGATGGAGCAGATGCTATTTTATTACATATCCGAGATGATGCTGCATTAAAGAAATTATCTCAAACCCACATGGGATTAGTTGGACATCAACAATCAATGAAACTTCTAGAAAATTATAGTGTTTATATCGAAAATAAAAAGCTTCTTGAAAAAGATAGATATGTGAGAAAAAGTTCTGCAGTAACCCTATGGCGTGATACACCTGCAGTATACAAGATGTATGGTCTTAAATGCGGAAATTGTGGAACTGTTCAATATCCTACTACGTCCCGTGCCTGCATTGTATGTAGAGCAGATGATCAATTAGAATTAATTAAATTATCCTTAAAAGGAAAAATATTTACTTATACACTAGATCATTTAGTAGGAGGCACTTATATGGATACACCAGTACCACGTTGTGTAATTGATTTGGATGGTGGAGGTCGAGTTTTGTTAAACATGACTGAGATAGAAAATCCTGAAGAAAATGTGAGAATCGGTATGGAGGTAGAATTAACATTTAGAAAAGAACATGAAGGTGCTGAATTTAAAAATTATTATTGGAAATGTAGACCTGTAAGAGGGAGGTTATAAAAATGGTTACTCATGGTATAAAAGATAAAGTAGCCGTTATTGGTTGTGATGCCACCAAATATGGTGAATTATGGGACAAAAGTAAAGAAGATTTGCTTTTTGAAGCCACTCAAGGTGCTATCAAGGATGCAGGAATAAATAAAGATGAGATAGATGCTGCATGGCTCGGTGTTTATTACTTTTTTACTGGTGTTTCTGGAACCACTTTAGAAGATTCATTAAGATTAGGTGGGAAACCAGTAACAAGGTGTGAAAACTACTGTGCTTCGGGAATGGATGCATTCCGCAATGCTTGTTTTGGAGTCGCTTCAGGAGCCTATGATGTAGCTTTAGCGTGTGGGGTTGAAAAATTGATGGATGAAGGGGGAAGGGGACTTCCTGGAACAACTGTAATGGGTCACCCTGTCTTACCTCGTCCCTCAGCGCCCGCTATGTTCTGTTTACTTGCTACGCGTAGTTTTCATGAATATGGCTGGACAAAAGAAGATTTAGCACGCGTTGCTGTCAAAAATCATGAAAATGGGTTTTATCACCCGAAAGCCCATTTTAAAATGAAAATTACGATAGATCAAGCTATGAAGGCTCCAATGATTGCAGATCCACTAGGGAGATTTGATTGTTGTGCGATGAGTGATGGTTCAGCAGCGTTAATTTTAACTCGACCCGAATTAGCTGAATCATATGCTCATTCTGATGATTATATCCTCGTAAAATCAAATTCTCTATCTGTTCATACAGGATTCCCATGGTATGATACTAATTTTGATTTTACATGCGCTCCAGCAACGGTAGATGCTGCTAGAATGGCTTATAAAGAAGCAAATATTACAAATCCAAGAAAGGAGATTGATCTAGCAGAAGTACATGATTGTTTCACTATAACTGAATTATTAAATTGCCAAGATCTGCAATTTTGTGAACGTGGAAAAGCTGCTGAAGAGCTTAAAAATGGTACATTTAACTGGGATGGGGAAACGGCAATTAATCCAAGTGGTGGTCTTAAATCATTTGGTCATCCTATTGGTTCTACAGGATGTAGAATGGTCCAAGAAGTCACCAAGCAACTCCAGGGAAGAGCAGAAGGAAGACAAGTACCTGATGCAAAAATCGGATTAGCTCACAATCTCGGAGGGGCTTACGCAGTCTGTTCTGTGACTATTCTCGGTAAACCTTATTAGAATTGTATCAAAAACTTAATAAATAATTTTTAAATCCTTTTTTTCTATTTCTTTAGGGGGATATATAATCTTCTTATTTAGAGTTACGTTTAATACTCTTAGCGAAGGGAGGGAATATATCGAATTAGGAAGTTTTGATAATTCATTTCCTCTTAAATTAAGTTCCTCTAATGAGGTAAATAAATCAAACCAAGCAGGAAGATCTAGAATTTTATTCCAACTTAAATCAAGTTTTTTAAGAGATATTAGGTTTTGAAATGAGATGGGAAAGGAAGATATTTGATTGTTAGGTAAAATTAAAACTTCTAATGAATCCAATGACCCTAAAGATTCAGGTAATATTTTAATATCATTATCATATAGATTCAATTCTATAAGAGGAGGGAAAATATCAAACCATTCTTCAATTTTAGATAAAGATTTATTTCCACCCAAACTTAATTTTTTCAAAGATTTTAAATCCCCTATCCAATTTGGAAAATCTATTAATTGATTTAAACCTACATTAAGTTCTTCAAGTGCTTTAAGCTCTTTTAATGATGATGGTAAGGTTTTTATTTTGTTTCCTTGCAGATTTAAGCTTACAAGTGAGGTCAATTCCCCAAGCGTTGATGGAACAGTTTTTAATTTATTATGATTTAAATCTAACGTTTTTAAATTTGTTATTAACCCCATAGATGGAGGAATCTCCGTTATTTGATTGTATCCTAGATTCAAATGCTTTAATGACGTTAAATTCTTGAATAAGTCTTGTAACACATTCAAATTGTTATGACTCAGATCTAAATAGGTAATGGAATTTAGAGAAAAAATAGAATCGGGTATTTTCCCAAGTTTATTACTTCTTAATCCCAGTTTGATAAGGTTTTTCATTATACTAATGATTTCAGAAATATATTTCAAAACCTTCCACCCATAAGTATCTTCGCTAGTAAAAGCTAAATCCAGTTCTACGACTAACCCTTCAATTATTTTATATTTAACTTCTTTAAGCGATTCTTCAATATAATTAATGATAATATAATTCTTTATAATTTCTGCTAACTCTGAAATGTCTAAATTCTGAATTTCTTCATTATCTATTAAATGAGTCAAACTTTTGACAAATCTATAGTTGTTTAATCTCTTTATTTTATCTATAAAGATAGGTCTAGCGTTAAGTTCGCATAAGGTTGAGACAATGTATAATAATAATTGCCACGATTTTTCATGCTCTAAGGACCATTTTAAAGGTGATATCGCTTTCCCCTGAAATAACTCCTTTAAATATTGAGCACCTAGCTTTCTTATTTCTGGTATGGGATCAGATACTAAGACATTTTCAAATAATGAAAAAACCTTATCATTCTTAATGCCAATCCTTTGAAGAAATTTTATACTCTCTTCTCTTACTTCAAAATTATCATTATTACTTACTAAATAAATTAGTAAATCCACGGCGGTTAATTTGTCTATTTTGTTCCTTTTAAGCTCTTCATAAATTTCTTGAGGATTCGAAGACATAAGATTATCTGTGTTCTAATAAAAATTAAATCAAAAATTTAAATTAAATTAGCAACTTCAGTTATTGCATTTGCGATAGCTACCGGTTCAATTTCTTCAATAAAATGTCCTGCGTTTTCAAAAATTTTTACGTGTCCTTTTAGCTGAGGAAGATTTTCTATCCATTGTTGCATAACTTCATCTTTTGCAGAAGGATCCCATTTTCCTAAGACTGCACGAACACCAATATTTTGCCCCGTTGGTCCCCATAAATTCCGAATATTATCTTGAATAAAGCGATAAAAAGGAGTAGTGTCGCGATCTCCTAAGGAGGGTTCTTTATAAATATTCCCCTTACCCCATACAGGAGTCTGAAGAACTAAACGCTTTGAACTTAACACATTCTTTTCCGATTGAAACTGTTCTCGAAAAAATTTTTGAACAGGAGTTTCATTTTCTATGAAACTACCAGTACTTCTTGAATTGGTTAGCAAATTGGGAAGAGCTGACAATAATTCTTGCGGATCTTTAGGATTGTAAAAAATAGCAAAAGATGCAAATGCACCCCAAAGATTGTTGGGAATTATATTTGGTGTGTTAGCCCAAGGAAATTGTCTTAATGGATAATTTTCATAAGTTAAACCTGATTCCGGAAATGGAAAAACTGTACTGTTCAAGATGACAAGGCTTGATACTCGCTCAGGAGTTTTTAAGAATGCTCCGATACCGATAGGTCCTCCCCAATCATGTATGATGAGAGTAACCTTTTTTAAATCAAGGTGTTTTATAAGCTGAGATAAATTATTTGCATGATCCATGCAAACCATTTCAAACGAAGCTTGATCGGATAAACCAAACCCAATATGATCTATTGCGATAACTCTAAAAGATTTCTTGGTTGTTTTTATGATATGTTCAATAACATTTCTATATGTATATGAGGACTCAGGATTTCCATGTACAAATACTAGCGTTTCTTCAGGATTCCCGTCTCCATGACTACTATCTCTGAAAAACATTTTTTTCCCTGCATCAGTTCCCTCTCCTAACTCATACCAGAATCCGCATCCTTCAGGATAGTAGTCAGAAGGAATAATAGTAACTGTAGAATTGCTTGGGATGGAGTTTGATTTAGATTGTATAATCATAATTATCGTAAACCAGAATTCATATTTCATAACATTGTAAAAAAAATATTAGAATCCCCCGTAGGTCTGTCCCCTTATATTATTTAACACTATTTCATCTAAATCGGATAATTTCTTTGTGGATTTAACACTATACTTATAATTTAAGTATTTGTTTATCAGTTTATATTTGAAATTCCCTCTCTTCATATCCTTTCGGACTTTCCTTGGAATTTTGTTAGGATACTCAGTTATATACGGGATATCATCATCCTTTATAGATTTATCCTTATTATAAAGGTATCGCTTAGCGGGTTCCTCTCTTGGTCTTCTACCATATGGATCAAACTGGTGTTTCATCTTAAACTTCACTGCACTCTGTTCGATACTTCTGCTGATTAATTCCATCATTGGAGTAGGCTCTCCAATAAGTTCCCTAAATCTTTCGTCTGCTTTATGAACTCTCCTCCTCACAACGCCGTTAGGAGCAAAACGATCCATCGCACCCAACATACTCCATGATGTAGCGGCACTCCGCTTAAATAATTGAGATCTTTGCTCCTGAATTAATGGATTATCAGAATTCAAGCAATATTCATAACCATTAAGACTGACTTCAAGTCTTCTTAACATGGAAGGACCCCATGTCCGATACATCAAATCATAACCATACTCTGTTAAATTCAATGTTTCATGGGTCTCTAAATTTATATTTTTCTGAGCACCACTCCAGAAGTGTACATCTTCCCACGGTACTTCACATACCCTCCCTTGCTCCCGAAGTTTACGCCATAATTCTGTCCCAGGGAAAGGAGATAAACGAGTTAATTGCTGGTATGTTGGCTTACATGCAATGAAATAGTTAAGATCTTCATACATATTTGCATGATTATGATAATCCCATCCACATATCCATGCACCAAGTGTACGGATTCCCATTGAATGAAGCTTATGAAAAACTTCACGAGCATCGGCTTCTCTGACTTTTCTATATCCGTGTTCTCCAGCGAATTTTGATTCCACACCAATAAAAATTGCACCTATTCCCGTTTCAGGAATAGCATCCCAACCATAGTTACTTGCGAAATGCCAAATAAAATCTACTGAACCAAAACCAGTCCAATCAACATTTTCCACGAGATCAGGATTTTTCATCCATCTGTCCTTGGTTCTCACCAGCCATCGTGGATGACGGAAATGATCTTCTTCAATCACAAAAACTGAAGAAAGTTGCTTAAAATGTTTCCGATAGAGTTCAACATGGTCAACAAAATCGTCTGGGGAAAGCAATTCAATCCGTTTCTTACCAAACATTTCAGTTGTCGAACAAAAATCACAACCTCCAGGACAACCCAATCCTGTTACTAAAAATCCAATTCCCCCTCTAGGATATTTATTGAGAAAAGCTGGGGCCCCACCACATTTAGGCATCAACTTTTGTTGGATAGGGCGGTTTGTATCCTCTCCAAGTAAGTTTCGAAGAAATTCTACCCCTTCACCCAAAACTACATGATCTACATATTTTTTTTGGGTTTCTTCATCATATTGTGCCCCAAAAGCTTGAGCTCCATAACTTCCCAAGAGAATTTTGGTATCAGGTGATTTTTCTCGTATATATTTACACATCTTTATTACCATATCAAGATGAACAGGAAATGCACTTATCCCAATGATGGCATACTCTTTGTCTACTTCTTCAGTAAAATTATTCCATCGAGGATATTCAAGTAAAGTAGCAGGTATATTAACATTCTGTGCAAGAATATGATTAGCAAAACAATGAGTATGCGATACAAGTGAAAAAATATCATCTCCGTGGGTAAATCGTTGACCAGTAGCATCTGTAAGGGAGTCATTCGCCGGAAGTGTTGGATATGGGTAGCACGGGGTTGTTAATAAAATACGATCCTGTATCATAATTTTCCCTCTTCTTATAATAACCAATTTATCTTTTCATTTAATAATATATGTTTATTTTATTAGTGAAAACTTATTGAGTTAATATTTTAAGTAATTTGAATTTTTTATAACAAATTATTTAAATCTAAAAGTGAAAGTATAGAATATGAGTTATAGTTATAAATGTGAGGATTGCGGATTTGTATGGCGTGATGTTGAACTGAAAGGGTATTTTCTTCGATGTTTACGATGTGATTCTCAAAACGTGAGATTACAAAAACCAAGAAAACGTATTAAGCATGCTTCATTTATAATTTCTATTATTTTATGGGGATTGCTATTAGCCATGTTTATACTATTTATAACTTTACTAGTGATTATTATAACCTTATCGGGTTAATTCTGAGATTGGGAATTTAAAAAAAAAAAAATTTTTAATAAAAATTTTAATCAATCCCAAGGCGTTTTGTTATTTTTACTAAGATGAAGATTACAATCGCAACAATTATAAATGTTATCAATTCACTTAGGAATAGTGTGGCGTTGAGTCCTAATGGATAAGATGCAGGGTCAGCAGCAGCTACTGCAGGGTCTAAAAAACCAATCAATAAGAAGAGATTATTGAGAAGAGGCGATATAAATGCAGTTACTAAAGCAGTAACGAGTCGACCAAGGTAAATACCCATGATGAACGCAACGGCAAGCCCCATTACCTTATAGTTTTTGATAAATAGTTTAAACTCCTCAAGCAAATTTTTTGGTGGTGGAGGCGGTGGTGGAGGTTCTAATGCTTCTCTTATCCTTTTTAATTCTTCTAACATTTCACTTTCTGTAGACATTTTTTTCTACCTAATAAATTCTTTATCTTTATTAAAATGGGGTAATTTATGATTTAATACTAGATTATTTAAAATTTTTTAAATTGAATTGCAGACTCTATTTTTTATTGCACGGATTCCAAAATTATTTAATTTTACATAAATTTTCATTAATATGGATGCTACTTTTAATAAATTTGATGGAGATATTAAAACAGAAACTGTAAAATATCTAGCAGATCCACAACTAAGAAATATAGTGAACGTGTCTATCGCTTTAGGACGTCCCCTCCTTGTAAAAGGGGAACCTGGAACTGGAAAAACTATGCTAGCTCACGCTATTGCATTAAGCTTAAACAAAAGATTAATAATTTGGAATATTAAAAGTACAACTGAAGCTATTGATGGGTGTTATATGTATGATACGGTTCAACGATTGAATGACAGTAGATTTGGGTCAGAAGATCGAGATGTTAATAACATTCATGATTATCTCACCTATGGGCCTCTCGGTGAGGCTTTTATTTCTGATGAACAAGTCGTACTCCTTATCGATGAGATTGATAAGGCAGATATTGAATTTCCAAATGATCTATTGCAGGAATTGGATGTAATGGAATTCTACATTAAAGAAACAAAAGAATTTATAAAAGCTAATACAAGACCAATCGTTGTTATCACCTCAAATAATGAGAAAGAACTTCCAGATGCCTTTTTAAGAAGATGTGTATTTCACTGGATTGAGTTTCCTTCTAAATCATTTATGGCAGACATTTGCAATCTTCACTATCCAAATTTAAAAGAGAATCTTTTGGAACAATGTCTTAAACATTTTTATGCTCTGCGCACTATTACAAAACTCAGAAAGATGCCTTCTACTTCCGAACTCCTTGATTGGATTGGAGTATTACTAAAAAGTGGAATAAGCATTGAGGAGCTAAAGAAGGGAGTTCCTTTCCTCGGCGTCTTAATAAAGAAAGAGAAAGATATTGAAATAGCTATAGAAAAACTAAAATTCCCAACTTAAATTTAAATTTCCATGTTCTTGGATTATTTCTTTTATCTTAAGGAAATTTTACCGGTAAGCATTACAGAATTTTTAACCCTATTGGAAGCTCTCAATAAAGGTTTGATAAAGAACATGGTTCAATTTTATTATATTTCTCGTTCTATTCTATGCAAAAATGAACATCATTTTGATATTTATGATATAGCATTCGCTAATTACTTTAAAGATGCTCAGCTAAAATTCCCTGATGAGATTCGACAAGAGATTTATGATTGGTTAAATAAAGATGTATCTATTCTACATTTACCAGCGGTTGTAGAAAAATTATTTCCTAATATGAGTTTAGAGGAATTAGAAGAACAATTCAGAAAATTACTTGAAGAGCAAGATGATGAACACAATTATGGAAACCAATGGATTGGTACATTAGGACAATCAAATTTCGGTAATTTCGGTGATGATCCATTCGGTATAAGAGTGGGAGGAGACAATGGTATGCAGAGTGCTGTAAGAATAGCCCAAAAAAGAATATTTAAAGATTACAGGAAAGATTTAGTTATGAACACACGACGTATAAAGATCGCTCTTAGAAGACTTAGAAAACTTGATGAAATCGGTAAAAAAGATGAGTTAGATCTTAAAAAAACAATTGATGAGACATGCAGAAATGGTGGAGATATTGAGTTATTTTTCTGCAAGAGGAAGAAAAATAACATTAAACTTCTTCTTTTAATGGATGTGGGTGGAACAATGGATCCCTATATATATCCCGTAAATTTATTATTTTCAGCAGCAAATAACATCTCTCATTGGAAAGACTTTAAGTATTACTACTTTCATAACTGTATTTATAATTATCTATATGATGATGCTAAAAGAGATAAAGAACGAGCAATTGAATTCGATGATTTTCTAAAAAAGTACGATAATTCTTATCGAGTGGTTATTGTGGGTGATCAAACCATGTATAGAAGTGAATTAGTTAATCCCCATGGTGCGATATATGATGATGCAAGCAATAAGAAATCAGGACTTTTTTATATTAGTGAAATTGCCAAGCATTTTAAGAAAAATGTAATTTGGATAAATCCTGAGCCAGTTAGACCAGAATGGATGTCATGGACTAAATTAAAGATCTCACAGATTATCCCAACGTTCCATCTCAGCATAAACGGCATTGAAAATGCTATGGATTACTTGAGAACAGGTGGGAAAAATCATTATACAACAGTTGACCACCTTAAAGATGTTATTTTAGCACTTTATTAGAAATTGCTTAATGTTTTGATTTGGATCAACAATAATCTACAAAGGGTAAAATTAAAGAATACCAAATTAACATCTAGTTTATCAAATATTAAATGACATCTAGAAAGGAGAAAATGATCGATTACAAATATAAAACTGTATCAATCAAACATCTTGCTGAATTACAGGAAGATGTTGATAAATTACGGCGTGAGGGAAAACTCAGCAATAATGTAATTTATAGGAGTTATATTGATACTAAAAAATTTGAGGTTCCAGAAACCCTTCCAGACGCAAAATCGATCATAATTCTTGCGATTTTAAGTAAAATGGCTTTAGTTAATTTTCATCTTGATGATAAAATGTATGAAGTAATGATACCCCCAAATTATTATGATGATGGAACTTTCAAGCAATTTGAAAATATAATATTAAATGAGATAATAAAGAAACCAGGATACAAAATTGAATTTACAAATAAGCTTCATGTAAAGTTATTAGCAGTTCGAAGTGGACTTGGAAAGTATGGTAGAAATAATATTTGTTATGTTGATAATTGGGGAAGTATGATAAATTTATTTGCATATTTCACAAATTTCCAATTTGAAGTAGATAATTGGAACGATATAAAAATGATTGATCAATGTGAGAAGTGTATAATATGCACAAAAAATTGCCCTACTGGCGCTATCCCTACTCCCTCTAGTGAAAATTTTGTAATTAATGCAGGAAGATGCATTTCTGTGTATAATGAAATAGAAGGTACAATCCCCAACTGGGTTCCTTCTGATGCACACAATGCTTTAATCGGGTGCATGAGATGTCAAAAACATTGCCCTAGTAATCGTGAAACGATCAAAATAACAGAAAGATTGGAAGATGTTACCGAGAATGAGACTAAAGCATTATTAGAAGGTCAGGCAGATGAAAAAATACTGAAATCTCTTTCTAAAAAGCTCAAAATGTTTTCTCCTTCTAATGCTAAGGAGTTTTTACCTGTTCTTAAAAGAAATTTAGATTTTTTGATAAAGAAGAAATACAAAAAAAATAACTATGATCCTAGTAATAAAAAATCTTGATCATTTTACATAAGTGAGATTGCTAAACATTTTAAACAAAACCTAATTTGGCTAAATCTAGAACCCATAAGACATGAATGGATGTCTTGGACAAAATTAAAAATTTTAAAAATTATACCAACCTTTCATCTCTGTATAAAGGGAATTGAAAATGCTAGGGATTATCTAAGAACGGGAGGAAAAAATCATTATATGACGGTGGATCATCTTAAGGATGTTATTTTAGCCTTTTATTAGAAAAAAAGGGAAGATTACATTTTCCTTCGAATAAAATTATTAATAGTTAAATAATATATATACAATTCTGAATCAATATTCATAAATTATAAATAATAAGATCCACTATGTTTTATTAACATCAACAAATGAATTATAATTAAAAAAAATAAAATCAAGTGTGAGAAAGATGAATCGGATAGTAGGAATTCCTGCTGAAGGAACTGAATTATCAGATAATATATCACTTCACTTTGGACATTGCCCTTACTTTATGGGCGTTGAAGTTTTGGAAAATAATAATTATAAAAAAAGTTTCATTGTAACTAATGAAGGGCATACCGGCTGTATGGAACCTGTTATGAATATGAAACAAAGAAAGGTTACAGATATGATCCTCACGGGTATTGGTATGCGTCCATTTATGGGATTTCAACAAGTTCAAATTA
This sequence comes from Promethearchaeota archaeon, assembly GCA_048940805.1. Lineage (GTDB taxonomy): Archaea > Asgardarchaeota > Lokiarchaeia > Sigyniarchaeales > SOKP01 > Loki-b32. Next base: position 77,781 of record JBHLOF010000001.1, on the reverse strand, counting down.
ATTTATTTCAAGGAGTAAATGGAAGTATCGAAGAAAATATACAGATGTTCATTAATAATCAATTGCAGGTTTTAAATGAGTCTAGTTGTGCAAATCATTCTGGACATGCTCACACTCGTTAAAAGATTAAAGGAGATGAAATTTAATGCCAAGTTTTAAAGAAACATATGAAAATATCAAGGCTGATTGGAATGCTGGGGAAAAGAATTTCAATATCGAATGTGAAATGTTATCTGAGGGTATGCAGGTTAAATGTACAATGGGTAATCCCGCAGGGGATCCATTTGAATTGCTTATAGATGCCCCTGGTGGATTAGATGGCACAAACGAAGGGCCTTCACCATTATTAGTAATTCTATCTTCTATTGGTGCTTGTATAATAGCAGTCACTAAGTTTTGGGCAAAAATAATGGACATTCAAATTGAAGAATTGAAAGTTTTTTCACGCGGTCATATTAATCTAGGCGCTATTTTTGGGATTGATGATTCAAAATTAGCAGGATATGATAAACTTGAACCAGTCATTCGAATAAAAGCGGATGCTTCAGAAGAAAAAATAAATGAATTAATGGAAAAAGTTTTTACACATTGCCCTGTAATTACTAATTTCGGAGGAGCTTCTGAAATTAAACCAAAAGTTCAAATTCGATAATATTATCAAATTCCAACTTTATTATCTTTAATTAATTATTTTTATTAATTAACCTTTTTAAAATAAAAATATTATATCTTTTTTGGTGAGTCATTATCGGTAGAAGAAGACATCGTAGATGGGTGTCTCAAACCCCAAATAATTTCTATTTTTCAAGTGAACCTCCGTCAGAAAACTCGATAGTACTCACAATTGCAGAATTTGAAGCAATGCGACTTAAACATTATCTTGGATTTAATCAGAGATTGGCTGCGGAGAAAATGGGAGTAAGTCAACCCACTTTTTTTAGAATTCTTAAGAATGCTCATCGTAAAACCACAATTGCGTTAATTGAAGGAAAATCAATCAAAATATTTGGTGGAAATTTTGATATTAAACCTAAGTTCATAGGTTATGAATGTGTAGACTGTCAATATGAATGGGAGGATCCAGAAGCTTCAAGAGATAGAAAAGTTACATGTGTTAGATGTAATTCAAAAAACGTATACTTCCTCGTTAGGGAGCTTATTTGATTAATTCCATAAGACTTTTTTTAGATTTGTGTAAATCTCCTTTATCGCTAGACTCGCCTTTGATGAAGGTTTATATTGTACAAAGGGTTGAGCATAGGACATTGCTTCTGGGATTGCTAAATCAAAAGGAATTTTCCCCAAAACTGTATAACCTGTTTCTTCAATTAACTTCTTGAATTTATTTTGGAAAGGGCTTTGTAAGTCTGATTTATTGATGACTAAACCAAATGGAAGATTAAACTGTTCAATCACTTCTATAACTCTCATTAAATCATGTAATCCAGAAGGAGTAGGCTCACTAATAGTAATAATATAGTCTAAATTAGAAATTGTTGCTATTACAGGACAACCTATTCCTGGTGGGCCATCAATAAGAACTAAATTATGATTATTAAAATTATTTAAATTGTTCATATAATCTTTGATATCAGAGACTAGCTTTCCAGAAGTTGTACTTCCTAGTTCTGTTTTTCCATAAATCAATGGAAAACCAAAATTAGTGGCATAAGAAATTATCTGACCACTTTTTACCGCTTTAATTTCAAAAGCATGTGTAGGACATAAAACTTTACAAGCTCCACAACCTTCACATTTCAAAAAATTAATTTTTGGTATAGAACTTTGATCATCCCATTTTAAAGATTTAAATTCACAGAATTGATTATCAATACATTGTTTACAATTAATACAGAGATCTTCTAAAAATTCGGCTTTTAATGAAGTAAACGTATCCTTTTGATCAATTTTTGAATTGATTTCAGGAGGAAGTATAATTGCTAAGTTAGGAGCGTCTACATCACAATCTAAGGTCATAACTTCAATCTTTAAATCATTTTGTGCAAGATTTGCTAAAGAAGCTGTAATTGAGGTCTTTCCAACACCTCCCTTTCCTGATAT
>JBHLOF010000001.1:42037-75620 GCA_048940805.1 Promethearchaeota archaeon | reverse complement strand
TGTGCTCCCGGAGCAGTATCTAGGATAATAATGTCAAACATTGAGGGTTCATCTTTGATGATCCTTTCAAGAACCTCAATTAACGCTTCTACAATCCCAGCAGAACGCGCTTCTGTAGGTTTCAATTCTCCCAAAAATAATTTTAATCCATCAACATCATTAGAATATATCCAGCCAAGTGTTTTGTAGTTCGCTTCAATTGCTTTTTCTGGACAAATTTTATAACACAGTTTACACCCAGAACAGAGCGATGACATCAAAATTGGTATTGAATCCTCGATATGTAGTAAAGCATGGCTAAAACAATTCTGAGCACAAATCCCACATCGAGAACATTTTTCTTCATCAATTTGAGGTAGGAAGAATGGAACTTCTTGCTTATTCTTCAACTTATAACTTAATAATAAATACGTATTAGGATTTTCAACATCACCATCTATAAGGAGGACATTTTTTCCTTCATTCTTAAACATTACCGCGAGGTTTACAGCGCATAATGTTTTCCCAGTTCCCCCTTTACCCCCTGTAATGCATATTATCTTCGGTTTTTTATACCTCATGCAATCTCTATCCTTTAAAGCGTATGGATTCTTTATAGATTCATGCCTCTTCTTCGATTTCCGCTTCCCATACCACGTCTACCACCCATACCATAATGAGATGATACATTTGCAGAAGTCATTTCTTCTAGTTTCTCTTCTAGAAATAGTTTCACTACTTCATTTATGGTAAGGGTTTTATCTGGGGCTTGAAGTACCTTTATATTTAATGCTCTAAGACTATTAATAGCATTTGGTCCTAAGAAACCTGCAATTAATATTTTTGCATTGTTATTGCCAATTATTTGTGTTGCTTGCACGCCTGCTCCACCCATTGCCTCCGCTGCATGATTTGGAACTGTTTTGACGGCTTGAATCTCTTTATTTTCTAATTCAACAAAAGTAAAACTAGTACATCTTCCAAAACGAGGGTTCATCTCATCATTGAGACCACCCTTCCCCATTGAGGGTACTGCTACAATAACCATTTTCATTCCAACCTTGTTTTTTGTTTTTAATTTAGTAACTTTTTTATATTATGAATCATAATTCAAAATTAATAATTTTTGATATTTTATAAATTTAACTCATTTCATTTTCAAATTGAATAATTAATAAATATCCTAGTAAGGAGGTTGATAATCATTCCAGAAAAGGATGTTCCAGATATAGATTTAAAAGAAACAATTAAAGAAGGTAAACAAGAACAGCTTGATATCATGATGCAAAATATCCAAAAGAATATGGAGAAAATTAATCATATAATCGTTGTCATTTCTGGTAAGGGTGGAGTTGGCAAAACTACTGTAGCTGTAAACCTAGCAATGAGTTTAGCAAGTATTGGATTAAGAGTGGGTATTTTTGATGTTGATATTACAGGTCCAAATGTTCTTAAGATGTTAGGAGTAGCACCTGAACTCAAACCAAGAATAGATTTAGAAGCTAGAAGATTTTATCCTGTTAATGGGCCGTTGAACATGAAAGTATTAAGCATGGGATTCCTTATCGAGAGTTCAGATACTCCTGTTATATGGAGAGGTCCGATGAAAATGAGTGCTGTAAGACAGTTTTTAGGGGAAGCAATATGGGGAGACTTGGATTATTTGATTTGTGATTTACCCCCAGGAACCTCAGATGAGACTTTAGACATCTTACAATTGATTCCTAAAGAAAATATTATTGTTGTTTCTACGCCTCAAGAAGTAGCTTTAATGGATGCTAGAAAAACAATAAAGATGGCTCAAATTATGGAGAGAAATGTTTTAGGAATAATTGAAAATATGTCGGGCTTTAATTGTCCTCATTGTGGGAACTATATTGATCTCTATCCTCCAGGAGGAGCAGAAAAAGCAGCTGAGGATTTTGATATTCGTCTTTTAGGAAAAATTCCTTTTAATTTGGAAGTAGGTATTCAAGGAGATAAAGGATTGCCCTTTGTTATAAAGAATTCTGACAATACTAGCGTTAAAGCATTTAAAGCTGTTGTAAATAATATTAGAGAAATTTTAGAAAAATAATTTTGTTCTCACAAGAACAAGGGTAATAAAGAATGTCTGAAAAAGAAATGGATGATTGGGTTGAAAAACTACAGAGGGAAATAAATAATGAAACAATTGAAAGATATAATAAATATATTTTTGAATTAATTCAAAAACCTAAGAACTGGGGCAAACCTGAAAACTCTGAAATAAGTGTCTGGCATGCTTATGAGGGATCCTGTGGGGATACAATGTACTTTTTTTTAAAAATTCACAATAACATAATTGAAAAAGCTCATTTTATCACGGATGGTTGTGGAGCAACAGTGGCAGCTGGCAGCCAAACAACAATGATGATAGAGGGAAAACCATTAGAAATTGCGGAGCGTTTAAAACCAAATGATATTGACCATGCTTTAGGAGGTCTACCAGATAATCATAAACATTGTGCGGAATTAGCAGTTAGAACGCTAATACGGGCAATTGAAAAATATAAGTTTCAAAATAATAATCTTTGAATCTATTAATGAAATATGTATATGGGCCTGTACCTAGTAGGAGATTAGGAAATTCATTAGGAATTGATCCTCTTCCCCTAAAGACATGTAATTATCAATGTATCTATTGTCAATTAGGTAGAACAACTAATTTTACAAATATAAGAAAAAACTTTTATCCTAGAAAAGAAATAATAATGGAAATGGAAAAAGCTTTTGAATTGCATGAAAATACAATAGATTATATAACTTTTGTAGGCAGTGGTGAACCCACCTTGTATAAAGATTTGAAAGAATTGATTAAAAGGGCAAAGGAGATATCAGATAAACCTGTCTGCGTAATTACAAATGGAAGTTTACTTATTCAAAAAGCAGTTCAACAAAGTCTATTAAATTCAGATCTTATCATTCCTAGTTTTGATGCGGGAGATAATATTCAATTTAAAAAAATAAATCGACCTCATCCTTCTATTCATTTCAAAGATTTAATACGAGGTTTGATAAATTTTAAGAAAATTTTTAAGGGGGATTTATGGATAGAAGTGATGGTGATGAAAGGAATTAATGATTCAAAAGAACATTTATTAAAAATTAAAAAATACTTAGATTTGATTAACCCTAACAGAATAGATATTAATGTTCCAATCAGACCTCCTTTTGAAAAATGGGTAAAAATTCCTGATGGTAGGATAACTACTGTCTTAGATGAGGTATTTGAAAATTATTCCAATATCAACTATCCTGAAAAAGGAAATTTTAAAATATATTCAACCAATTTCGAAAAAGAAATATTATCTATTTTAGAAAGGCATCCAATGCGACAAAATCAAATTATTGAAACATTTTCATCATCTGAGAATAATATAGATAGAATCATTACAAAATTAGAAGAGCTTAGAACTAAAGATAAGATTATGAAGGTAGTCTATAATAAAAAAATTTTTTGGAAAATAAAAACAGATAGAAATTAGTTCTATAATTCAACTCTTCATTACAAGTTTATCTAAAGCATCACAAACATCTGAATTTACATAATGCTCAATTTCACAGGATAATTTCTGTATAATATTCTTATTTTGAACCTTCAATACTTGAGAAAAGAAATCAAATAGTGAATTGTATCTCTTTAAAACCATTCTTGCTCTTTCTCTACCTTTTTTAGTTAATCTAATAGATTTACGGGGATTCCAATCTATTAATTTATGTTCCTTGAGATTATAAAGCATATTAGTGACCGAGGATGGCTTTACACTTAAGAAATGAGATATTTCTGAGTTAGATATCCACCCTCCTTTATTATTTTTTGAAATCAAAAAAATTGCTTTGATATAATCGTCATAACTTTCGTGATTTTTTAACATTTGCTTATTACCTCACAATAAAATAAAAAAAAAATTAACTTTCTTTTTCTAATTCAATAATTTTTTTAGAGATTTCTTCAACTGCGCTTTTTATATTATTCATTTCTGATTCTAAGAATTCTTTTTGTTGTTTGAACATATCCAATTGATCTTCTGGAGTGATTTTTGGCAGTATTGGTGTTCTATAAAAAGTATATGATGGAATTCTATAATCCCATTGCCAATGTCTGCCATAACCCATTCCTCTACTGAATCCTCCACCTCTTCCTCGTCTCCAAGCACCTCCCATACCAGGACCCCTTGTATATCCTGGTGTATCATAACCTGCGCAGTATCCCAAACTCCTACCAGTCATAGATCCTAATCCTCTCGGACCTGTTCTATCTCCACTAGGCATATTATTTTTCCTTTTTTGAATTATTATTCACTATTATTTTCTAATATAATAATATAAAACAAGCTATTTAAATATTTCTGAATAATGATTCACAAAGACAATTAAGTAAAAATCCATAGTATATTATGAATAAAAATTCATTAAACTTTAAAAAGCCAAAATCCTTTACCTAATTAAGTATAAAATATGAATCATAATTCAGAAAACAGATTAAAAAAACAAAATGTGTAGATATTATGAGTAAAAAAGGTGCGAGAATCAAAATTGATGAATATAAGGGTCCATTGGGTATAATTAAAGGATTTGAATTAACAACGGGAAAGTTAAGTTTAGGTGATGATACAGAATGGGAGCCTATGGGACCACAAATCTTAAATTGGCATTAAGATCAGGTTAAACCCTAGGCCTCATATCCCAACATTAAGAAACTGGTTTTTTAAGTTGATGGACCGATATAAGCCATTTTATATGCCTATTTGTGATATGTGTTGTCTTTGTACTTACGGAAAGTGTAATCTTTCAAAAGGTCGAACTGGAGCTTGTGGTATTAATATGGAAACGCAACAAGCAAGAATCGTGGAAATTGCATGTTGTATAGGAGCTGCATGCCATAGTGCTCATGGGGATCATTTATTACATTGGCTTAATGAGAAATATGGAAATGTCCCGATCAATTTTGGAAATAATATTGAAGTGGAGATGCCGCACACTCGATTAGTAATTGGAATGAAACCAGAAACACTAGAAGATCTTGAAACGGCAATGGAATGGGTACATTTCACAATTACTCATCTACTTGCAGCAGGACATACTGGTCAAGAATCGAGTTATTTAGATTATGAATCAAAAAGTTTTTTAGCTGGTTTAGCAGATTCAGTTGGTATGGAAATCTCAGATGCGGCTCAAATAGCAGCATACGGGTTCCCTATGGGTGATCCCGATGTCCCTATTGTTGAATTAGGAATGGGCACAATGGATCCTGAAAAAAAAGCAACAATCCTTATGATTGGGCATAATGTAGCACCTGGAGTAGAACTTGTTGATTATTTACGGGAAAACAATTTAGAAGATAAAGTAGATGTAGGAGCTATTTGTTGTACAGCTTTAGATTTAACTCGTTATTACTCAAGTGCTAAAATTGTAGGTTCACTCTCTCGTCAAATGTTTTATATTCGGTCGGGATTAGCAGATGTAGTGATGGTTGACGAACAATGTGTTAACTTACGTAGTTTTCAACAAGCAAAGTTAGTAAATTCACCATTTATCGCTACGAACGAGAAAATAATGGGAGGTTTGCCCGATAAAACAAACGATCCTGCTGAAGAAATTATAGATGATCTAGTAAGTGGTGAATTGGAGGGTGTATTAATTTTGAATCCCATAAAGGCAGGAATGGTAGCTGTTGAGACGGCTATCAAAGTTAGGCCAATTAGAAAAGCTAAAAATGGAATTCCTGACAAGCAAGGTTGTATTGATATGGCAATGAATTGTAATGGATGTGGTAATTGTCAGCGAAACTGTCCTAATGATTTACCTCTCGTTGAGGGAATTCAAAGAGTAAAAGATGGTGATTTTTCAGTATTAACCAATATCTTTGATTCTTGTTTAGATTGTGGTAGATGTGAGTCAGATTGTATGAAAGATGTAGCCCCTTTAACGTTAATCATGTTTGCTGGAAAGGATAAAATTAGGAATGAAAAGTATAAATGTAGAGTTGGGCGAGGTCCAATTATGGACACAGAAATTCGGAATGTAGGTGCTCCTATTGTCTTAGGAGAAATCCCAGGTATCGTTGCGATAATTGGTTGTGCGAATTACGCTAAAGATATTCAAGAATTATATTTAATGGCGGAAGAATTTTGTAATAGGAACTATATAGTAGTAGTATCTGGATGCGCTGCAATGGATATCGGCCTTGTAAAGGATGATGAAGGAAGAACATTATATGATAGATTCCCTGGTGACTTTGATAGAGGGGGATTAATAAATGTTGGTTCATGTGTCTCAAATCCTCATATTACCGGTGCAGCGATTAAAGTGGCAAATATTTTTGCAAGGCGTCCTTTACGAGGAAATTTTGAAGAAATAGCCGATTATGTTTTAAATCGGGTAGGGGCTGTTGGTGTTGCATGGGGTGCAATGTCTCAGAAAGCAGCGAGTATTGCAAGTATGGCAAATAGTGTAGGGGTTCCTGCTGTGTGTGGACCTCATTCTGCAGAGTATAGAAGAATGTATATTGGGAGATCAGATGATGAAAACTCTTGGAAGGTCTTTAACGCTCGAGATGGGACACCTAATCATTTAGTAGGACCTGGACCAGAGCATCTATTAACCACTGCAGAATCAATCGAGCAAGCTATTTGCCTAGTTGCCAAATTATGCTTAAGGCCAGCTGATAATTCTAAAGGCAGAATGATAAAATTATCTCATTGGATTGATTTAGAACGTAAATATAAAGGTGTGGATTTTCCAAATGATTTAGAAAAATTCATTCGTGTTGAGGCTGATATTCCTATTAATATAAAAAATGAAGTCATAACTTACCTTAAGGAAAAAAACTGGAAACCCAAAGAAATTGTAGATCCTACGCTTTTAAAGCGATTGTGTAGATCCTAATAACTTTATTTAAATTTATTTTGCATTTTCATTGAGATTGTTAAATTAGGTTGATGAATTTATAGGATTCTAATTTTCTAAATCAATTCTATTAATGAAACTAATAATTTATTAATTTAATTAGATTTCATTTATGCTTGTGATTAAAAAAATTCACTTTTTTTTTGAATAATAAAAGCTTCATTTATTAGGTTTGGATTACCTTTCACAATGATTTAGATTTAGTAAAAATATTTTGTTTTGAACTAAAATAAAATTAGAAATAAAAGGTGATTAAAAATAACAGAAAAAGAAAAACATATTTTATACGTTCAAACAAGTGATGATCCTGAACGTCAATATTCTCCATTAGTGTTAGCTCAAACAGCAAAAGCCATGGATCTTAAAGCCACAGTTTACTATTTAGGTACAGGTTTAAGAATCTTAAAACCAGGAGAAGCTGAGAGAATCAAATTGGGTGGTTTTCCAAGTGTAAAAGAAATGATTGATAAAACACTTGAGATGGGAATAGATATACTGGTATGTGAAGCGTCAAAGAGGATGTTAGGTTGGGAAAAAGTAGATTTAATTCCGGGTCCGAAAATAGTAGGAGCTGCAACCTTAAACGATTTAGTACTAGATGCAGACGCAACGCAATGGTTTTAAAGTAATATAAAAGACATTTTTAAAATAGAGAAGAAGGATTTTAAAATTATATATAGTTCCACTTCTTTTTATATATTTATTATTTCTTAATTACTACTAGAAGGATATTTATTATTATGTTAAATCCCGAAAAGCTAGAAGAATTAAAACAAGTTTTAGAACTAAATGGTAACCCCATCGGCGTTAAGCTTATCTACGATCATGATAATACCACAACTACAAACTCTAAATTTAAACACGTCGACAGATCAAAAAATTATTGTGAATATGTTAAAAGAGCCTCAGAGGGAGAATTCTTAGTTATTAATAAAGAAAATTTATCTTGTCATATTGCTGAAGTCATCTCTGGATTTGAAGATTCTAATAATATAGAGTTATCAATGAAATTAGATATCAAAAGTCTTAAGAGAATATTACTTTTTCCAGCTAATAAAGAAATTGAAGAAGAATATGATAGTTTAATGATTATTGTAAATCCTCATAATTGTATGAACATTGTTCAAGCTTATGTGAAATTATATCAAAAACCTTTAAAGATAACTTGTGGTGCCATCAATGGTGTTTGTAGTGAAGTAACGGCTTACGTAATCAAGCGCAATGACGTAAATTTTTCTTTCTTATGTCCTGATTCTCGATTGAATGGAACTTATGAAGATTGTGAGTTATTATGTGGTATACCTGCTAAAATGGTTAATGATCTAATTGAAACGATTCTAAGGATCAGTCAAAATTATAGAAAAAAATCTGTTCTTCAAAATTTTTAGATTTTATTCATTTTCTTTTCTTAGATTTTCATTTTAAAGTTTCAGTTATAAATATCTCCTATACTACCATGCAGAATGATTCAATATCGCATTAGTAGGACATATATCTAAACAGGCCATACAATCTGTACACTCTCCTATGTTTTCAGCGACAACTTTTCCATCTATAAGTTCATAAACTTCTACAGGACAAACATTAACACATTCAGCAGCACCAATGCATAAATCAAGATCAATCTCAACCCAATGTTCTTCTTCTTCCCATTTTTTAATAGATACCATGTAATCATCTAATTTTGATAATAAATATAGATTTATTGATTTTCATTTAAGAATTTGTTTTTCTATGGTATTTAATTTAATCATTATATTTGATAATCCTATTTTTACTTGAAACTTGGAAAATAAAGTTCCTTGAACTCCTTGTTTCAAAATTTATTAACATTACAAACTGAAAGAAAACAATCTTGTCGAATTTTCAACCACTTTATGGGTTATCAAATTTTATTTCTAATTGAGGAGATCTTACTGGTAACTCATGATTTAAATAAGAAATCTATAATATATTGTTAATCTTTTCCTTAGATTTTTACTTTTTAATAATTATTGAGTCTTCATGAGGATTTTGTAATAATGGTTTAATTGAGACATTGTAATAAGGTTTGACGTAGAACCTTTTATACTACACGTGTATCTAGCGATAATCTGACCACGTTGAATTGATTCTTCAATTGAATATCCTTCAATAAAGTAACTAGAAAGAAAACCGATGGCTAAGCCGTCCCCGGCACCATTAGTATCGATAACAGGAGATTCAATAATATCTACAGGAGGAAAGTAAGAAATTCTGTCTTTATATCCCATCGCGCATCCTTTATTACCCCTACCAACAATTATAATTATTTCTGGGTTTTTTCTTAAAAGATATTTTATAATAGGGATAGGATCATTAATATTTACCGATGAAAAGAAAAGTACATCAGCGTGATTAATAAAATCCTGAGTATAGGTATCATTGATATTTGTTATATCTTGAAGGTCACAACTTACACAAATTTCTAATTCTTTAGCTAGAGGCAACAAGTATCTTGACCAGTTCATTAAATTAAAGTGGGAATTTTTAGTTTTACTAAGAAAAGATTTACATTTTTCTAAATCTGGCACTAATTCCATATGACTTTTTCCATCATAAAAATTCTTCCTTGTCCCATCTTTGTTCATTAAATTAATGCTTCTCCTTGTTCCGAGGGGATCAATAAATAGCATCATTTCAATACCATCTTTTTCCAATTCACTTTTAATATAATTACCACTATAATCTTCACCAATATAATCAATTAATCCCACTTTATAGCCTAATTGAGCAAGTCCCCTGCTTGCATATCCACCTGCCTGCCCAATATAATCAATATTTTCAGTGTAGTTGGACTCTACTGAAAAATCTACTTCATTCCCTTGAATATATACATTGGTGTCGATGCCAATCGCACCTATTATTACTAAGTCTAGTTCATTTTTGATGGTCGTATTATATGTACCTCAGCATCTCATTGAAATTTTTATTGAAACATACACCAGATCATAAATCATAACTATTTGTTAATTTTTTTTATTTTGCTTTATTATAATTTAAAAATCGACCTTACTCTGACTAGAGCAAATCTTTTCTATTACAATTAGAGCGTTATATATTATACATGAATATGATGAATATTTTTGACATTAATAATCAATAAGTAGAATTTTTAAATATTAGCTGAAATGTTTGTGGATTGACAAATTTATGTATAAAATCCCAAACAAAATTGAATGAATTGAAAAATATGAAAAAGACAAATATTACAATAGGATTTAGCTTATTTTTAGTCTTTACCATGATTACACCACTTATATGGACTGCTTTAGGTGACGTTAAAACTTCTCAAACTACTGTCATTAAATTTTGGTATACCGAAAATGATGTAGAAAAGCCAACACTATTAGCAAAAGTAGCAGCATTTGAAGCTTTAAACCCCACTATTGATGTTCAACCAACTCAAAAAGGATTTTTCGGCGTTGAAGATGAGTATACGACTGCTTTTGTAGCAGCACAGGAACCAGAATTGTTACGATGTCCAAGGGACGGAGTACCAAGATTCGCTGAGGATGGATTGATTGCACCTTTAACTAATGAATTTACCCCTGCAGATTTAGCTGACTTTTTACCAGCATCGATTAAGTTGATGACATATAAAGGAGAGATCTGGGGATTCCCACAAGCTATAGATTGTCCATTGTTTCTTTATAACAAAGATCTCTTTGATCAAGCAGGCTTTAATACTACTTTACTCAACTTCTCAACTTCATGGACATGGACTGAGTTTGATACTAATATAGCGACAGTAAATTCTTCTACTTCGGCATATGCTCTTTCTTTAGCGGGTATGTTTTTCGGAGCACAACCTTATTATTACGGGCGAGGAGGGTATTTTATTGAAACCGCAGATAATCCTGTATATGATACTGCTCACATTGCAATTAACACTACTGAATCAAAAAGTGCTTTAATGTACCTTAAAACCCTAACAGATTCCACACTCACCCCTCCTTGGACAGAACAAGGATGGGCTAACTTTGTAGGTGATTTTGGTCAAGGAGAAGTAGCCATGATTGCTACAGGTCCATGGCAAATATTAGATCTTCTAAGTAATCATCCACAATTTAATGGAACTGACTTTGGTAATGATAATCTAGGCTTTATGCAGCTTCCTCATGATACCGCGGGTCACCAAGGTGCGTTAATTGGTGGAAACTATTATGTTGTGTCTTCTCAAACTACAACAGACGAGTATGATGCTGCCGTAAAACTTGCTCAATACTTATCAAACACTACGGCGATGTCTGTATCTGCAATAAATGATTACCACATTCCAGCAAGATTAAGTGTTATGTCTAACGCATCAGTAATGGCTGCGCCATCATACCAATACATTAAACCCTATTTTGAACAGGCAGTTAATGCATATCTGTTGACACCTTCTCCTTACTATGGTCCATTAGAATCAGCATTTGGTAATAATCTTGACGAATATTTGGCTGGTGATATTACTTTAAATCAATTACTTAATGCAACAACATTCGAATGGTATGACATACTTCCAGCACCAAAAGTTCCACTAGCTATTCCAGGATTTCTTCCAACCGTGGTATTTATGGCGTTATTTGCAGGTGTAGCAATAACCGTCATGTACATTATAAAAAAGAAGAAATAAATTTAAAATTTAATAATTCCTTTTTTTTTTTTTAAACTTCAAATTAGTTATTATCCATTAAAAAGTGAAAAATTTGGCATTAGAACAAGATTTAGAAGAAGTTGGGAGATTAAGGAGAAGATTAATTGAACGTAAATTGGAAAAAGAATTTAAAACCAAAAGACCTTTGAGAGAAAGTATAAAGGATCTTCTCTTTTTATTACCAGCTTATATCTCCTTAATTGTGTTCGTGTTTATTCCTATTATTTTTGCCATAATGATAAGCCTGTTCGATAATCCTACAGCTTTAGAACTAAGGTTTGCATTCGATTATTATTCGGACGCCACTAATTTGTCTCTAGTAACTCTATTTGATTTTTTTTTTTTGGATACACCTTTTAGAAAAGGTATTTTTACCATAGCAGGATTGACGGTATTATTAACAACGATCTTGATGATTTGGTATATTCGATTATTGTATAAACGGTTCACCTCAAAAAATCGCTTTAAAAATAAGGGAATAAGAATTGCGGTGGCATTTATTATAGGTTTAATCGCTGCTCCTTTTTCTCTTCTCATTTTTGAGTGGATAATAAAGAGTTTAGTTTTCCTCACTAATGCATGGGGCATCGCTCTAGATGAATATAGGCATATTTTAACCGCTCCCGATATCGATTTTATGAGAATATTATTCAATACCTTCTTTTGGACATTGTTCTGCACAACTTTACATGTAATTTTAGGAATTGGCTTAGCTGTTCTTCTAAACCGTAGGTTTAAAGGACGGGGGATTTTCCGTGCATTATTTATTTTACCTTGGGCTATTCCTTCCTTTGTATCCACTTTGATGTGGAGAGCTTATGTTTTTGATAAAGATTTGGGATTACTCAGCATGTTTACCAATCAGTTAGGTGATTCATTCATTTTTTCGGTTGGTAATTTAATTGGGTTGATAATTGCAATAGTTACAGGATTCCTCATTGTGAGATACACGTATAAATTCCTTAATAATCGAGTAAGATTAAATCCAATTATTAAACCTTTAATTATTTTTGGTCTGGTGATTGCAGGTTTTGCTATTATTTTATTTGTAAATGATATTGTTCAGTCGTTTTTTGGTCAATTTCATGATGGTTTCATGGGATATAGAATAATAGATGTGCCGAATATTGGTTCAACATTTTGGATTACTGATGATGTTTATATATTAGGAATGAAATTTAAAATGATAACCTTTTCGGCAATTTTAATTAATGTTTGGTTGGGAGTCCCCTTCATGATGCTTTCATTCTTGGCTACTTTACAATCTATCCCTCAAGATTTGTATGAAGCAGCTGAAATTGACGGATTATCAGGTTGGGGTCAATTTAAAAAAATTACAATGCCTCTTTTAAAACCTACTCTTTATACCGTCTCGTTGTTAGGTATTATTTGGACATTTAATCTCTTTAATGTTGTATATTTGTTAAGTCAAAATCAAACTGGGATAGGAGATGCTATTTATTATGATATATTCGTGACTTTTATCTATGGACGATTCTCAAGGCAAGAGTATTCTCAAGCTGCAGCCCTAAGTATTACGGTCTTTATAATTCTAATTTCATTTAGTTTAGTTTATAGAAGGTTAATTAAAGCTGAAAATATATGGGAGGAAGAGAGATAATGGTCTTAGAACTGGAACCAGTTGATAAAAAAGCTACAAAAGAAATAAAGTTAATTTTTAAAAGGTTTACAATAAAAAACTGGGATTATTTCTCCTTATTTTTAACTCTATTTGGGTTGATTATGATAGTATCTGGATTTTGGGAAACAGAAACAATCTTATGGAACAGGATCAAATATACTACAGGTTCCCAATGGCAAAATGCAGATCCTATTTATTCACATACTTCACTTCAAGACCTATCGTTATTATTGTATAAGAACATTAGCTATTACATAATGGGAAATATTTTATTAATCATTTCGATAATTGTACTAGTTATTCAATATAATTTCAAAAAAAAGTGGTTTAAAACAACCAAAATAACATTAATCCTTTTGGGATTTACAAGCTTTTTAGCATTTTTCACAAGTTTCTGGATGAAAACAAGTATTCCCATAATAGGTGATTTACCTGCTTTTGGGGGGACTGTTTCTGGATATCAATGGATAAGAATTGATATTGGATCACAATCCTTACTGTTAGAAATACTGAGTATTATTTTCATCATTACTTCCTGGGAGATATTTTTCATAGTTTTGGCCATTGTTCTCAAATTTAAGAACCTAAATAGAGTAAGAAATAAAAGAGCTCTACTAGAAAAAATGGAAGGAAAAATTGCTGTTAAGGAAAGTTCTGTAAAGAATTTCTTTAAAAGCCTATTAAAAAATTTACCATTCTATATAATCTTAGTAGCATATTTATTATTTACTTTATTCCCCGTAATTTTAGCAATAAGGGCTTCTATGTCGACTCCTTATGAAATAGCTAATGGAATAACGCCGAGAACTCCACTTGAATCATTTATACTTAATTATTCTTCAGTAATGTTTGCTATTTCTAGGGATGAGCCTTCCTTTGCAAGTGCACTTTTCAGAAGTCTCATCCTCGGATTTGGGACCAGTACATTAGGATTAGCGATTTCTGTTTCTTCTGGTTATGGGTTAGCGCGATTTAAATTTAAAGGTAAAACTTTTTTAACTTTTATAATATTAGCTACACAGATGTTCCCCGCGATTATATTATTAATCCCCCAGTATGTGATATTGAGTAGTATAGAGAACGTAATTGGAACGATTCTTAGAATTATAGCACTGGTTATTACTATTGTTATAGGTTTTTTTATTACAAGGTATGCATTGAAATCGATTAGCCAAGGAAGGGTAAACCGAAAATTCAAGCTTATTAGCATAGTAGGTCTAATTGGTGTTATTATTGGAGTCGGATTTGGTCTGTTTTATTTACTCAATTTTGCATTGAACGGATTATTGAATTCATTAGGATATTGGATGTTTGGATTATTAATAGTGATGGCTACGGGTGCCACAGCTTATGTTACTTGGATGATGAAGGGATATTTTGAAACTATTCCCGTGGATATTGAAGAAGCTGCTCTGATTGATGGATATGGAAGATTTTCTACTTTTGTAAGAATCGCACTCCCACTTGCGAAATCAGGGATGGTAGCAGTTATGGTTTTTACATTTCTAAGTGCCTGGCAAGAATTTGTGCTAGCTCGAACCTTTATTCAAGATAATCTTCAATCTACATTACCACTGTTATTTTTTAATTTCCAAAATTTAAATGCTCCAGATACTCCTACGTTTTTTGAATTACTTTCACCCTATTCTGTTCTAGTAGCGATTCCCGTTGTTGCGTTCTATCTTTTATTGCAAAAACAGCTTGTAGGAGGAGTTACTGCAGGAGGGATAAAATAAGGAGGTAGAGACAAAATGGCAAGAGTTGTATATGAAAATATTTCAAAGCGGTTTGGTAGATTTTTAGCGGTTAAAAATTTTAATTTAGAAGTAGAGGATCATGAATTTCTCTGTTTAGTGGGACCCTCTGGATGTGGTAAAACGACTACATTAAGAATGTTAGCAGGATTAGATGGTGTAACAGAGGGAACTATAAAGATAGGGGATGCAATTGTTAATGATGTCCAACCAAAAGATAGAGAAATAGCAATGGTATTCCAAAGCTATGCATTATATCCACATTATAATGTATATGATAATTTGGCCTTTGGTTTAAGGTCAAAAACACCCAAAGGTGCAAAATGGATCCTTAGATTAATTGTTTGGGCTCTCTATATAGGAATCATAATAGGACTCTATGGTCTTGGAGAATTAATTAATTTATTCTTAACAGGACTAGGGACTACCGTTTTTATAGGAGGAGTCGTAAGTTTTTTTGCTACAATTGTTTTGTTTTCTGAAATTCGAAAATATATTCGGGAAAAGGTGACCTCACTGGTTGCTAAAAAAAGTAAAAAAATTAGAGCATATGTTAGGATAGAAAAAGACATTGAAGAGAAAGTTTACAATACTTCTAAATTGTTAGAAATAGAGAAACAGCTATATAAGAAGCCCAAGCAATTAAGTGGAGGTCAACGTCAACGTGTTGCACTTGGTAGAGCAATAATTCGCAATCCTAAGGTGTTCCTTTTAGATGAACCCCTAAGTAATTTAGATGCAAAATTGAGAGTCCAAATGAGAGCGGAGTTACAGAGACTATCGCAAAAGCTTGGAGTGACATCAATCTATGTCACCCATGATCAAATCGAAGCAATGACGTTAGGGCATAGAATAGCGGTAATGAATGAGGGAGAATTATTACAAGTTGGAACGCCTGATGAAGTTTATTTAAGACCTGCGAACAAATTTGTAGCTGGGTTTATCGGCTCTCCTTCAATGAATTTCTTGGAGGGCAGAATAGACCAAATTGAAGGAAATTTATTTTTTATAAGCAATATTTTGGAATATAAAATTCCCAGCAGGTATAATACATTGAAAGGTTATATCGGAAAAGAAGTTATACTAGGTGTTAGACCAGAACATATCTCAATTAATTTAAAATCAGATGATGAAAATATTTTTCCAGTAAAAGTTGGAGTTGTAGAACCGATAGGGTCAGATACATTTATTTATATCGATTTTCCAGAAGAATTTGTTATGATTGTAAAAATGGAAGGATTAATTAATTTACAAGTAGATGAGAATATCAAAGTATCATTCGATCAAAAACAAATACATTTCTTTGAGAAAGAAACAGAGAATAGAATTCTACCCAAAGAAGCTTAAATTTTATTAGAATCTTTCGTATAAACGACTTAATTTTTTTAATTCTAATCCTTTTTCTTTTGTTAACTGATTCCAAGTAAATCTCCATTCCCAATTATGACCAATCTTACCTGGGTAGTTCATTCTGGCATCATCTCCTAATCTTAAAATATCTTGTAAAGGAATTATTGCATAATTAGCTACTGAACTCCATGCAAGTCTTATTAAGTCTCCTACAACGTCTTCTCCATTAGAATTGCAGTAATCTAAAATATACTTTTGTACCTGTTTTGATAAACCCCGAAACCAATCTTTTGTCGTTTGATTATCATGAGTTCCGGTATATACCACGGTATTAGGATGAAAATTATACGGAAGATGATGGGGATCTACGACAACAGTATCTAAATCATTACTAGTGGGTTTTTCTATACCACTAAATGCAAATTGTAAAACTCTCATTCCCGGAAAACCAGTCTGTTGAAGTAATTTTTCAACCTGAGAGGTGATTAATCCTAAATCCTCTGCAATTATTGGTAACCTCCCTGATTGTTTCTCTATGGTTCTGAAAAAATCTAATCCTGGTCCTGTCATCCATTTTCCGACTATTGCAGTTTCTTCTTCGTTTGGTATTTGCCAATAAGACTCGAATCCCCTAAAGTGATCAATTCTGAGAATGTTTACCTGCTCAAGGTTATGGTTAATTCGTTGAGCCCACCATTGATAATTATTCTTCTTCATCAGATCCCACTTATATAACGGATTGCCCCATCGTTGTCCAGTTGAAGAAAAATAATCAGGGGGCACGCCTGCTACAAATAATAATTCTTTATTTTCATCTAAATAATAGTACTCAGAATTAGCCCACACATCCACAGAATCATAAGCAACAAATATAGGTATGTCCCCAATGATTTGTATATTTTTTCCATTAGCGTATGTTTTTAACTCTTTCCACTGTAGGAAGAATATAAATTGACAGAATTTTGAAAAGTTAATTTCATTATGATGATCTTTCTTCCACCTTGCAAGAGTCGATTCATCTCTGAATTTTAATTCATCTTCCCATTCAAACCAAGCTTTTAAATTATTAGCTTTCTTGATTGACATAAATAGGCAATATTCATCCAACCAAAAAGAATGCCTAATAATAAATTTCTTAAAATTATTCATTAAATTCATTGGTTTTTCTTCTAAAAACCTATTAAAAGCAAGTTCTAATAACTCCCATTTATATGGAATAACCTTTCCATAATCAACATTAGATTCTAGATATGTATCTTGGGGAGTACATTCCTTTTCTGTTAGTAATCTTAGGCTTTTTAACTTGTCAGGACTTATGAGTAATGGATTTCCTGCAAAAGCTGAAAAACATTGATACGGTGAATTTCCATAACCCGTTGGTCCTAATGGCAAGATCTGCCAAAGATTTTGTTTATATTTAAAAAGAAAATCAATAAATTTATATGCATTTAAACCGAGATCCCCAATACCAAACTTTCCCGGGAAACTCGTTGGATGTAACAGGATTCCTCCTTTCCTAGCAGTTGTTTCTACATAACTTTCATTTAGAGAGAAGCTATTCATTTTAAATTGTGGAAAAAAATCTGTGGTTTAATTATTACTCTTACATGTTATTTCTATAGGTTTGCCATTATTATTAAATCTTACATGATTCTAAATGGTATTTAGAAGCAAAATAATTTTTACTTCTATAAAAAAGAAAAGTAAAAGGTCAATGATATGATTAACGGGATCTTAGTTATTTCACAAAACTATAGAAAAAATGCTAAAGTTCAATATTAATACATTTACAACATATTTCTAATGGTTTTTGATTAGAGCTGAATTTTATATAATTTTTAAATAATTGATTAACACATTTAATATAATTGCCCCCTTTACCAATTGCGATTCCCCTTTCTTTAAATGTTAAAAAATATAATGATATTTCTGCTTGCATTGAGTCGTCATTCAGCTCTAAAACAATATCGTGGACATATAAATCGGGGAATAGACTAAATAACAAGTTAATTAGCACACTTTCAGTGCGGATAATTAAGATTTTTCTATTTTTCATCATTCTTCTCATAGAATCTAAATAGTATATTGATCTAAAGTAATCATTATTGTTAACAAAAAAGAAAACAAAATTACTTAGGACAACTATAAAATTGGGATATATACCTTTAGTTTTATCATGAAAAAAATTGTAAAGCTTGATTTCAAGATTTGAATATCTTTTATTATAATAAACTACTTGGTAAAATATCAAATCCTCAGAAATAGTATTAAACATATAATTTTATTTACTCCTGTTAATTTAAACACCAAATAAATATAAATCTAATAATAAACAACTTATATTACTAGTAAAATCTGATAATCTATGGATAAACTAATAACTAAACTCACTCAAATCAGAGATGTTAATAAACGTCGCATTTTCTTAAGAAAAAAGGGTTTTGCTAAATCAGAAATTGAAAAAATCCTAGAAAAAGTTCATTTACAAGTGAAGGGTAGAAAGAAATTTCCCAGAGCTCTTCAAATGAAATTCAATAGAGAGAATTTAGCTCAAGCATCTTCTAAAAATGTAGCTGAATATAGAACTTGGAAAATGAGACAGAAATTAGGTGTAATTAATAAATCCTTAGATGTAGGGAGTGGGATCGGGGGAGATACCATAGCTATGGCTCTACGGTGGAAAGTGTTATCTATAGAAAGAGTTCCTGAAACTATGGAGATGTTAAAACATAATGTTGATGTTTACAATGTCGGGAAAAATGTCGAATTTATTTTGGGTGATATATTGCAACTTTTAAATGAAATGGAATTTCAGAAGAAAATAAAAGACATAGACTGCATTTTCTTTGATCCTAGTAGAAGAGTTCAAGGAAAGAGAACAGTAAAAATTGAAGAATATGAGCCTCCCCTTTCTATAGTTGAAGAATTAAACCACTTTTCAAAAAACATTTGTGTAAAAATCGCTCCTGGGGTTGATTTTTCTCGAATCAAATATGACTGTGACATAGAAGTTATATCCTACAAAGGAGAAGTAAAAGAAGTTGTTTTGTGGCTTGGCAAATTTAAAACACACTCTGATAAAAGAGCTATATTAGCAACTAAGTTGCCCGAAAAAATTACATGGATTCAAAGACCAGAAAAATACAATGTTCCTATAAGTGAACCAAGGGATTTTATTTATGAACCAGATCCGGCATTTATAAAAGCACATTTAATAAGTGATATTGCAGAAAAATATAATCTATATCAATTGCATAGCAAAACTGCATATCTTACAAGTAATTCCCTCATTGAATTACCTATTTTAAAATATTACCATGTTTTAACTTATCAGCACTTAGATTATAATTCAATTAATAAAACACTTGAGAATCTAAATATAGGTAAGGTAGATTTAAAAGCACGTGGGCTTTCTATTGATTTAAAAAGTATTCAAAAATCAATTCATGGGAAAGGAAATAAAAAAGGACTTGTAATTCTTACAAAAGTCTTAAATAAACCAAGTGCTATTATCTGTGAATACCTTAATTAATCTAATTAAAAAAGTTATTATAAATTACTTGGCAAAAAACTATAATAGTACTATAATTATATAATATTAAGCATAATTATTTGATGATCTGTCTAAATGTTTGTTGAATTTTTCTATTACCTCAAGGAAAGATTACCAGTTAGCATTACGGAATATATCACTTTACTCGAAGCTTTAAACAAAGGCCTTATCCACAATATGGTTGAGTTTTATTACACTTCCCGTTCAATCTTATGCAAAAACGAGCATCATTTCGATATATATGATATTGCTTTTGCGAACTTCTTTAAAAATGCAATGATACAATTCCCTGAAGATTTCAAACAAGAAATCTGGGATTGGCTTGATAAACCTATTACCATTCCTGAATTAATAGAAGGATTACAGATATTAATAAAAGAATACCAACAATATCTTAATGTTGAAGATATACAAAAATTTTTAGAAGAACTTTTAGAAAAATATGATACTGAGCTACGCAAAGGTATATTAACCGACTCTCCAGAGATGATTAAGGAAGAAATTTTAAAATGGTTGAAAAAAAATCTAAATGCTGCTGCGTTGGGTAGAGATCCTTCACAAATGATGAGTCAGTTTTTTAGTCTTGAAGAAATGCAAAAAAGACTTGAAGAATTAATGCAACAACAAGATGAGGAGCATAATTTCGGAGATCATTGGGTAGGCACTCAAGGAACATCACCATTTGGAAATTCAGGAGAAAACACTATGGGTATGAGAATTGGGGGATCTGCAGGTATGCGAACTGCCGTTCAGATCGCCGAAAAACGGATCTTTAAAGACTATCGCAAGGATATAGTTCTTGATACGAGACAAATTAAAGTAGCTCTAAAAAAACTAAAGAAACTTGAAGAAATAGGAAAGCAAGATGAATTAAACATTGATGAGACTATTGATAAGACAGCGAAAAATGGAGGGGATATCGAAATTGTTTTCGATAAACGTCGGAAAAACGATGTTAAAATCTTGCTTTTGATGGATGTAGGTGGGAGTATGACTCCTTATGCTAGACTTGTGAACCTTCTTTTTTCAGCAGCAAATAATATGTCTCATTGGAAAGATTTTAAGTATTATTACTTTCATAACTGTATTTATGAAACGCTTTATTTTAATGCCAGAAGAAATCCTAATGAAGCAATTGAATTTGATGATTTCTTAAAAAAATATGACAATAAATACAAGGTAGTAATAGTAGGAGATGCTGCTATGGCTAGTTGGGAACTCACAGAAAAATACGGCTCAATTTACTATTATCACAGGAATGAAATGCCTGGTATTTATTATATAAGAGAGTTAGCACACCATTTTAAGGATGGAATCGTTTGGCTAAATCCTGAATTAATACGACCCGAATGGAGCCCCTGGACTCGTAAGATAATATCTAGTATTATCCCAATGTATGATTTAACAATTGAAGGAATTGAAGATGCAATGAAATTTCTAAGAAGGGGTGGAAAGAACATATTTTCGACAGTAGATTATTTTAAGGGTTTAAATTATTAAAAAAGAGCTTATTTCCTATATTTTATAAATCACACCTAAAAACTATGGGTTCCACTACTAATTCTTCACAGAAAAAAAGGGAAACAATTGAGTATTTTGATCTGTTTTTTGGTTTACATAATGCGTTTGTTATGAGTTTTATGATATTTATAATTTTGAAAAGCATAATTTTAGCAATTTCAGCTCATATTTTTATTATAATTATGATTGCTGGAATTATATATACTTTTAAACTAAGAAATCCATTCTTTATGATATTTATACTTGGTCCGCTCCTTTGTGGATGGTTTTACTCTTTACCGGGTATTTTTATAATCCCCGCAGAGAACTTCCGATATGGGATAGTTGATTATTACATACTTGTTGTGGCAATTCTTGAGATCATTTACATAATGGTTAAACTTAAAGATTCTGCTTTATTTGAATCCTTTAGTCAAATGGGTGTAATTAGGGATAGAGGGCAATATGTCGCAAGTTTCTATACTGAAGGATTAACTGATGCTGAGACATTAAAATTACAGCAAGAAAAAGCCCTTGTAGAAGAACTAAAAGAAAGACAAGAAAGGGATGAGTATAATAGGAAATACAAAAGAACTTGGATTATTTCATTGTCTATTATATCTGTAATTGGTTATTATTTATCTTATTTTACGAGTTTTGGATTATAATTCTTTTTTATATTAGAAAGAAATGATTGTTTCAAGTTCCAGTCAATTTTTTTATTTCCTCAACACCATAAATCGCGTCATCAGCATAACCATCAGCACCAAATTTTTTAGCAAGTTCCATATTTAATGGTGCCCCTCCCACAATTAATTTTACTTTATCCCTTAAACCCGCATCTTGAAGTGCTTTATGAACAACCTCAATTTGATCAACAGTCATAGATAGAAGAGAACTTAACGCGACAACCGATGCTCCAGTTTCTTTAACTTTTTCTACAATCGTTTCGGCATCAACATCTCGTCCTAAATCATACACTTCAAAGTTTGCACTAAGAAGCAATATGCCCAGTAAATTTTTACCTAAATCATGCTGATCCCCTTTGACAGTAGCTATAACTACTTTTAACTTCTCTGCAGCGTTATCCGAAACAGCTAAGGCGGGTTTAAGTATTTCTAATCCGGCTTTCATAGTATCTCCTGCTAGTACCAGTTCTCCCAAAAAGTATTCAAATTCTTCGTAACGACGACTTACTTCATCCATTCCCTTAGTTAAAGCTGTCAAAACATCAAAAGGGTCTTTTTCATCCTCTTCAAGAGCTTCTTTGACAGCATCAGCTATATCATCTACTTCTAATTCTACAATTAATTCTGTTAATTCTTCAAAATCCATTCTTTTATCCCGTTTCCTAAATTATTTTAAAATTCAATTTTTGAGATATTAATTATTATTACCCTAATTGTATTAAAAATTTTTTTAAATAATTAAAACAAACTCTTTATTATGGTTTTGTCTAAACGTGAGCGTGTTTTAAGAACTTTAGAACTTAATGATGAACCAGATAAGGTACCGATACATTCTCTTGGATTTGAAAGAACTGGTGCATCATATGGAATATTTTTAGAATCTAATGAATACAAAGAAAATAAAATTTATATCGAAAATGAATATTCTAGAGAAACTTATCGATGGGCGGGAGACATCACTGAACAAAGATTCTGGAATGTAGATTGCCATACCACTGATCCATGGCGTCACAGAATGAAGACGCAGGTAGTCGAAGGGCCATCTAAATATCCCAATAGTTATATCATCCCAACGTCAGGTAGGGTATTTCAGCGAGTGGAGCAGGTTAAGACGGGTTTAACTTATGCATGGTATATGGATGGTATTTTTCATACACCTGAAATTGTCCATTCGTATTGGGATCAATATGGTAAGCCCTCAGAACATATTAATGATGAAATGAATTATTCACCAAAAGTTTGGGAAGAATTCGTCGAAAGTCTTTCTCCTTATTTTTACCCTATGGGGCGATTAATGATTGCTATGAACGAAGCTCTATTCGAAGGCATGACTGTAGGGAGAGTTGTATATAATATGAGAAAAAATCCCGAATTTATCCATGAAGTTATGAGTGAATATACCAAGGTTAATCTGGAATATATTAAGCGTTACGCAGAAGCAGGGGTTGATATCGCGTTCTATTATGATGATTTGGGGTATAAAGGGCGATCTATGTTCTCTATTGAGAATTTTCGTACCTTTATGTTACCTTATTACAAAAAAATTTATCAAGAATGTCATAAACATGGGATGTTTGTTATCCAGCATTCCTGTGGGTACATTGATAAGCTACTCCCGGATATGGTGGACGCAGGATTAAATTGTATTCAAGCATTAGAACCAGCCGCAGGTGTTAATTTAGCACATTTGAAGAAGACATTAGGAGATCGAGTGAGTTTCATGGGAGGGATGGACTCCACAAGAACATTAAGTTTCGGGACTCCAAAAGAAATTGAAGAAGAAGTAAAAAGGTGTATAAAAGCAGCAGCTTATGGAGGAGGGTATTTTGCTGGGCCAAGTCATAACATATTAAATGTACCATGGGAAAATATCTTAGCTTTCCGAGCGGCGATTGAGAAACATCGAGATTATCCCTTGATTTTTTAATTAGTTTGCCATTTTTCTGATTTTATTATAGATTAATACCAAGCTTCATTCATTCAAAATTTTTTTAAGCAATCAAACAAAGTTTTTATTATGGCTTTATCAAAACGAGAAAGGGTTATTCGAGCATTAGAACGGGATGATGAACCCGACATGATACCAATTCATTATCTTGGATTTGAAAGATCTGGGAGTTCTTACCAAGAATTTCGTCAATCAATTGAATATAAAGATTATGAGACTTTTATTGAGAACAGTTATTCTAATGAAGATTTTCGATGGGCAGGAAATATAACGGAGTTAAGGTTCTGGAACGTTGATTGTCATCATATGGATCCTTGGAGGCGAAGAATGAAAGGTTCTATGGCTCCGGGTCCACCAGAACACCCTGGAAGCTTTATCGCAACTCCTACAGGGAGAATATGGAAATGGGTGGAACAAGTTGAAACCGGAGTTCCATTTATGTGGTATATAGATGGTGTTTTTCATTCACCTGAGATTGTACATAAGTATTGGGATGAATATGGTAAGCCTTCTGAATTTATTAATGATGAAGTAAATTATTCACCTAAAATCTGGGACGAATTTGTAGAGAGTCTTTCGCCATATCTGTACCCTATGGCTAGATCAGTTATAGCTCTAAATGATGCAATGCACGAAGGAATGACTCCAAGTAGAGTCGTGTATTTTATGAGAAAAGAACCTAAATTTATGCATGAAGTATTAACGGAATATGCGAATACAAACATAGAAATGATCAAGCGATATGCAGAAGCAGGTGTTGATATTTGGTTTTATTTAGATGACTTAGGAATGAAAGGACGATCAATTCTCTCCCTGGAAAATTTCAGGAAATTCCTCATACCTCAATATAAAAGAATGTTTCAAGAATGTCACAAACACGGCATGTTTGTTGTACAACATTCATGTGGTTATATCGATAAATTGTTACCTGATATGGTTGATGCAGGATTAGATTGTATCCAAACATTAGAACCTGCTGCAGGTGTTGATTTATTACATTTAAAAGAAACGTTAGGGGACCGCCTAAGTTTTATGGGTGGTATGGATGCCACTAGAACTTTAAGTTTTGGTACACCTAAAGAAGTCGAAGAAGAAGTAAAAAGATGTATAAAAGCAGCAGCTTTTGGAGGAGGATATTTTGCGGGGCCATCTCATAACATATTGAATGCACCCTGGGAAAATATACTTGCTTTTAGAGCTGCAATCGAAAAATACCGGAAATATCCGTTAAACCTATAAACTAACCAAGGAAAATATCATCATTTTCTAAATAATGCCTTTTTCTTCTAAATCTTTGATATCTTTCGGACTCAATCCAAGTAATTTTTGATAAATATCTTGATTAAACTCCCCCAATTTTGCCCCTAAGAATTTTATTTTACCAGGGAAATTTTTAAGTTTGGGGACTATTCCCGGTATTAATATTTTGCCATGTTCGTAGTCATCATATTCAATTATAGCTTCTCTTTCACGCATGTGTGGATGTTTTGCTAAATCTGCAATATTATTTACTTTTTCACATGGAACCTCAGCTTTTTCAAGCAATTCCATAATCTCTAAAGCAGTATAGTTTTTTACCCAATCTCCGATAATTTCATAAAGTTTATCTTGATTTTTGAATCGATTTGAATAAGAATTAAATCTCTTATCATTTAACAAATTATTCTGTCCCATAACTCCAGCTAACCTTTTCCAAATTTTTATTGAGTTAGCGTTAATCGCGACAAATTTTCGATCCTTGGTTTCAAAATTCTCAGCAGGTACTACGAACCTTATCCTATTTCCAGCTCTTTCATAAATAGTCCCATATTTTGAATACGTTGTTATAGCCGCTCCAGATGTCCTAAATGCGGATTCAATCAAAGATAAATCGATTACTTCTCCCCCATTTTTATTTACATCTCTATTGTATAATGCCATCATTATGGCAAAAGCTCCAAGATATCCTGTAAGGTAATCAATTAACGGAAATCCAGAACGTACGGGGGGGTGTTCGGGATATCCCGATGTATATGTCAGCCCTGAAAAAGCACTTACAGTTCTATCATATCCTCCTTTATGCTTATAGGGTCCAGTTTGACCATAACCAGAAACTAATCCTATTATTAAATTAGGATTAATTTTATGTAAACTATCAGGTCCTAGATTCCAACGTTCTATAACTCCGGGTCGAAAATTAAAGAGAACAGCATCTGCTTTAGCAGATAATTTTCTGGCTATCTTTTGACCTTCTTCTGAGTGCAGATCTAGAGTAATGGTTTTCTTATTCCTATTAATAGTTATCCAAAAATCACTCCTACTCCCATCATCTCCCCTTGTTGTATCTCCTACTCTGGGCAATTCAACTTTAATAACTTCGGCTCCAAAATCTGCCAAAAGTGTCCCAATTAATGGAGCGGCTATAATTGTTGAGAAGTCAAGAACTATGATTCCTTTCAGTGGTAGTTTTGACAAACTAATATCCTCCTATAGTTTTATATAATAAAAGTTAAATAAATGATAATAAGTTGATTAGAACTTCAATCTATTTTTCTTAAAAGCTTTGAATCAATAGAAACTTGGATTGAATCATAAAAAATTGACGAGTATTTATTATAAAATTCTTGCTTTTTTGATAGAATAAAGTCCTTTTCCTCTTCTTTTGCGTGTCCTTTAGACCAGAAAATTAATCCCTCAGAATTTAAATCAATATTATTTTGCTTCTTCACTATTTTCCCTGCTTTAATAACATAGTCAATCCTGTTCATTGCTGATTGAAATTTTTCATATTCATTGCTCAGGTCAAGATTTTGTGGGTCGATATCAATTATATTAATATCTGCATCAGCTTCCAAACCTAATGTTCCTTTTATATGGCCAAGCCCTAATGCTTTAGCCGGATTTGCTCTTGATATCGAGATGAATTCAAAAAAAGTAAGTTGTTTCTCTAGACTGAACAAATTTGTATTTTTAAGAAATTTATCATTCATCCCTTTCATAAGATTTTCTCTAGCTTCTTTACTAATTAACCATGTAGCAATTTGAGGAATATCACTGATATTAGCATAATTAGGAAAATTCAATGATAGACTCAATTGATTTTGGCTTTTTATATTTAAAGCCAGCTCAAGCGCATTAGCCCATAATATACAAGCATGGTAATTAGCTTTATCCATAGTTCTCAATGATACAAATGAATCTCCTTCAAATTCTACAGCAGAGGTTATTAATTTATAAGGATTGCTTATAGAATTCATTGATATGTTGGACTGAATAAGTCTTCTGTCCGAAGTGATAATTGGGTTTATCTTATTAAAACCCAAAAATGATAGATCTGAAGTAAAATGTGAGTTTTCGTTTAAATAGTTGATAAGCTTAGAATTATCTCCATCTATACAGTATGAATTTAAATGAGCAAGATGTAGAATCTGAGATCTTTTAAAATCTGTTCTATTGCTTAAATTATTAGCTAATCCTAATGAGTTAATTCTATCTAAAACTTTAAAGAGGTTTTCCTTTCCCTCATTATTTTCATAAGCTTCAATGTGAGCATGAGCAGAATGAGGTAAACCGAGTTTTTCAACACATTTAACTATTTTTTCATAAATATCCAAAGCTGAAAAGTTATATAATCTTCCCTGGGTGGCTAAATCTTCTCTTAAACTTTTAAAATTCCAATTCTCGCACTCGAAAGGATTATACACCTTAAGACCAAATCCTTTTGTTTTTGATAATAGATCAGAAATAAAAATAGCCATATCATCAATTTTCCCCCGTTGAAATTCTACCTCTAAAGGCCAGAAATTACTGACATTTAATAGCATCCCTTTATCTAAAACGGGGGTTTGTTGAAAATTAAATATGGTCTGTTTTGCTAAAGAAGGAAACACGTTTGCTTCAAGAATAAAAGTGTAACCCATGGATATGTATGCTCTAGCAATACCTTCTAAAGTTAAACCTTGCCAGACCTCTTGAAATACTTTATTATTGGATCCTAATAATCTAACCCAATTAATTTGTTGAGAGGCAACATGAGTGTGTATATCAATAGCTGCGGGGATAACGGCTTTACCAGTGGCATCTATTTCTTTGATATCACTTTCATTACTAAATTTATCCACTATTTTACCTGATTCAACTAATATATCTTTCTTTTCTCCCTCAATATTATTAAAAGGGTCATAAATTAGACCATTTTTTATTATGAGTTTATTCATATTTGCTAGAATAGATTATTTTGTGATGATATTTAATAAATCATTTATATCCAAGACCTTTTCTGATGTGGGCTCTACATTAACCTGAATATTTTTGAAAATTGTCTGCCCATTATTAATTCCTGTAATCTGGTTTGCCCAAATAGAAACGGGCATTAGAATTGTACCAATGGGTACATTCTTCTCCTCTCTAGTTTTAATTACTACTTGTCCATTTTTACTCATTAATTTCAAATTCATATTAAGACTTAAATTAAGTTTTTCATAATCTTGTGGATTTAATAAGCCGATCGCAAGATTTTCTTTTAAAGATCTGTCATCCCCAAATGAGAATTCTTTGAATTGATCGTAATCAACCATTCTTACTGTATTAACAATCATTTCCATCATAATTCCCTCCTCAAGTTGTTTTCAATCCAACGATTAATTTTGTAAGTATCTCTTCATCAGTTTCAATATTTGTTGGTGGATTCACAACTTTATTTAGTTCTATCGGCACGAGATCTAACCTATATGCTAATCCGCCACATTCAATTCCAGTAATAGCTGAAGGCAGGATAACATCTGCTATACTATATGTTGCGGATTTTTTATTATCAATTAAAATAAGTGGTTTTGACCCCAGTTTCTTACTTAACTCCCAAGGTAAGTGTGATATTGCATCCGTCCCGACAATTAGAGAACAATCAAAATCATCACTTGATATTTTAGTAATAACAGTATCTAATGTCTCAACAATATTATTATTCATAAATTGCAAACCATGGTTTTTCCCTACCATTGAAAGAGCTACTTGGTCAAATCCTGCCATGTTATAATGGCCTCCTAGCATAATTAATGACATGCGGCCTTTTTGTTGTTTAGCATTAATCATCTGGACTAATTCAAGTAATTCTTCTATTACTTTTGACTCCTTTGTTGAGTTTACGATACCCTGACCAATAAAGATCACACCGTTTTCAGTATTTGTTAATTGAATTAACAATCGTTTTAAATCATCACTATCAATTCCAGCAACCTTATTTGGGGGAATACTATTAGGTGTACAACACTCCTCTTTTAAAATTTGGATAAGTTCAATATCTTTTCCTGGTTCAATTTGTAAAGCTATATCACGTACACCCATAACTCCAAATGATGCTGTTTTAATAGGATCTATAATAATTATTGTTTTTATTTCCCGCCCAGTCATTCTGAACTTACCACGAGAAAATAGAGCTTTGTTTAATAAACGCGGGATTGACTCTGCGACGTTTGCACCCCAAAAGATCAAAAGATCTACTTTATTTATAACTTCCGAGATTGTGGTTAGTGTCATTCCTACTTGTTTTGAAGCATTAAGGACTTTACCTTGACAAATTGTAGAATTCGAGTCGATAAATCCGTTTATGATCTTTGCTAGCTCAATTCCTTTTAATTGAGCTTCACAATTAACGGTTGAAAAACCATATAGAAGAGGTTTTGTTGAGTTTGATAAAATATCTATACTTGTTTGTAATGCTTCATCAAGCTTTACCCTTTCTAACTTACCATTTTTGCGTACAAGGGGGGATAAAATTCGATTTTTACTAGTTACTTGGTCAAATCTCTCTTTTCCTTTTAAACAAGCACCATAAATTTCATCTATATACAAACCATCTGTTCTAACAATTATATCATCACATAAGAGTGAGCATCCTGTGCATTTGATTCGTTTTTCAACCATAATTTAATTCATCTTAAGGAATATTAGACATAATCAATCTTAACTGCTTCTCGAGGACAATATGATTCACAAACTCGACATTCTCTAGCCTGTCCCTCTCCTTCTATTCTTCTACAATACTTAAGATTTAATAATTCACACTTACCGTTTTTAACTTGAAATAATTGGTGAGCTTCAGGCGGATAATCTGGAGCTTTTCCACTCAATGAAGGTGGGCAATATCTAGCATTAACAGGACAAACTGTGACGCAAATTCCACACCCATCACATAGTTCTTCATCAACATCTATCCGTAATTCTTTTTCCTTTCCCTCTTCAGATCCTAATAGCTCTTTGAGAGCTTCATAATTTTTCTTATACTTTAGTTCCAATAAGGGTGTACAATCATCAATTTTTACCTTTCCCTGGAGTAAATCTAAAGCAAAAGCCATACATGTTGGTTTCCCGCATTTCTTACAATTCGTTTTAGGTAAAAATTTGTAAAGTTCCATGAAATTATTTACAGGAATCTACTAACACCTTGATATTTTAATTTTACTTCCCATTATCGGAATATAGAATCTTTCGAAATTTATATTCTATTTCTTAATTTTTTATAATAATTTCTTAAAAAATTAACTTATGTTTATATAATCAGAAAAAAACTTATATTTTCTAGTCTCTAAATAACAAATAAATCGATAATCGATAAATTCTGATGAAAATATGATAGATTTCAAAGATAAAGTTGCGGTAATTACTGGTGCTGCAAGTGGAATTGGGAAAGCTATTGCCGAAAAATTTGGCTTAGAAGGTATGAAAATTGTGATATCTGACATCGAAGAAAAGAAACTTTCGAATACACTAGAAGATTTAGAAAGTAAGGAAGTAGATGTAAAGGCTGTGTTAACTGATGTCTCTAATATTGATGATGTTAAAAAATTAGCCCAAAGAACCTTGGAATATTTTGGTGCAGTGCATATATTAGTTAATAATGCTGGCGTAGGTTTTGCTGGGAAATCTACAACAACAATATGGGAGAGTTTACCATCTGACTGGCAATGGATTTTGGGAGTAAATCTTTGGGGAGTAATTCATGGGATCCATGTTTTCACCCCTATTATGATAGACCAAGATTTTGAGAGTATTATAATTAATACATGTTCTATAGCGGGATTAATCACCCCTTCCCCAGGAGCAGGTATTTACAGTATAACGAAACATGCGGTTCTCGCATTATCTGAATCATTACAGTCAGATTTAACACTCGTTAGCAATAAAATAAGAGTTATGGCACTTTGTCCCGGTTTCATTAAGACCGGGATAACTGAAAGTGAAAGAAATCGACTAAACGATCAAATAATTGATAAAAGTAAAAATCCTAGACTAGAAACTCTAAAGAAGATGTATCAAGAGATCATTGCTAACGGAATTTCACCTAATATTGTAGCAGAAACATTATTCGAAGCTATTAAAGGAGAAAAATTCTATATTCCAACAGATTCTCATCTATTTGTGAGAAGTAATATTAAAACACGATTTGAGGGAATTCTTAAAGACTTCAGAAAGTGATAATCTAAATACTTTGATAAAAAAGGAAATTAATTCAAAATATAAGTTAGTTAGATCAGTTTCTTCACAGCATCTTGAATTAACTTGGCATTTGGGAGAATAAAGCTTTCTAAATTTGGAGCATATGGAATGGGTACATCTGGGGTATTCAATCTGATAATTTCTCTCTTTAAATATTGAAAACCCTCCTCAGCAACCATTGCAGCAATCTCAGCACTCACAGAACAAGTCTTGCAACCCTCATCAACAATAATTAATCTCCCTGTTTTCTCAACCGAATCTAAAATAGATTTTTTATCGAGAGGAACCAATGTTCGCGGATCAATAATTTCACAGTGAATATTCTCTTCTCTTAATTTATCGGCGGCTCTTATACTTTCTTTCACCATAGCTCCTGTGGCAACAATCGTAACATTATCTCCTTCGGTGAATTTTCTGGATTTTCCAAGAGGAATCGTGAAATTTTTATCTAATGTAACCTCTCCACTTTGGAAATATAATTGTTTGTGCTCAAAAAAGATTACAGGGTCATCATCTCTTATGGAAGTTTTCAATAAACCCTTAAAATCATTCGGATCGGATGGTAAAACAACCTTTAAACCGGGTACATGCATAAACCACGCCTCAAATGACTGTGAATGTTGTGCCGCAGCTGTCAAACCAGCTCCAAAAGGAACTCTAATTGTTATTGGAACGGAAATCTGTCCTCCATACATAAATCTAGCCTTAGCAGCTTGGTTGACAATCATCTCCATACAAACAGCTAAAAAATCAGCAAACATAATTTCTGCGATTGGACGCATCCCAACCATTGATGCCCCTATTGCACATCCTAAGATTGCATTTTCACTAATCGGTGTATCCCGAACTCGTTCTGCACCAAATTTTTCATATAATCCTGCTGTTACTCCAAAAGCGCCACCAGCAACACCAATATCTTCCCCCATTATAAATACTGATTCATTTCGTTCCATTTCTTCTTCAATAGCCAACTTAATAGCATTTAAAGCACTCATTGATTTATATGCTTGAGTCACTTCACTTATCACCTGATTTTATTGGATTTTTATATATCCCTTCAAGCACAGTCGAAGGATCCGGTTTGGGACTTTTTCTTGAAAATTTGAAACTCAATTCAATTTCTTCTAAAGTGTCTTCTTCAATCTTTTGGATTAAGGTTTTATCGATTACCTCTCCTCTTATAAGTCTCGTTTTAAATCTTTCAATGGGGCATTTATTTTTCCATTCTCTTTTCTCCTCTTCTGATCGATATATATCTGGGTCCGTCACTGTTTGTCCCTGCCATCTATAAGTTTTACACTCTATCAAACTAGGACCTCCCCCTTCCCTAGCAAGCTCAACCGCCTTTTTTGTAGTTTCATATACTTCTATTACATCATTTCCATCAATTGAATAACCTTCCATACCATATCCCTTAGCTCGAAAACAGAAATCACTTATAGCAGTAGCCCGATGAACCGGAGTACTCCATCCATATAAATTATTCTCTAATATGAAAATTACAGGAAGCTTCCAAGCTCCTGCAAGATTCATTGATTCATGAAGCATTCCTTGGTTTGCAGCTCCATCTCCAAAAAAACTTAGTACAACTTTATCTTCATTTCTCAATTTTGAGGCTAATGCAACTCCAAGAGCTAAAGGCGGTCCTGCGCCGACTATTCCATTTGCTCCAAGAATATTTTTAGAAAAATCAGCAACATGCATGGATCCCCCTCGACCCTTACAAATTCCATCTTCCTTGCCAAAGATCTCCGCCATTAATGAGGTTGTACTTCCTCCTTTCGCAATGAAGTGTCCATGACCTCTGTGTGTTGATGTTATATAATCTTCATCAGTAATTGCAGCACATGCCCCAACAGCAATAGCTTCTTCACCTGTATAAGTATGAACAAAAGGAGATCTAATTTTCCCGAAATCTTTTGTAATCCTCCCTTCGAATTCACGAATTAATAACATTTTCCTATAAAGATTAATTAATTGCCCCGAACTCAATTCCTTGGGTAAATCCTTTTCGATCATATTTCTTCACTTAATATCTCAATAACTATCACAAAATTTCATGGACTTAAAATATTTCGAAAAGGTTTAGTAATTAATACTTTGAA
>JBHLOF010000001.1:0-41937 GCA_048940805.1 Promethearchaeota archaeon | reverse complement strand
GATGCAGAATGGGGTGATCTTGATTATTTAATATGCGATTTACCTCCAGGAACATCTGATGAAACTTTGGACATTCTACAGTTGATTCCAGATGAAAATGTGATTATAGTAACAACACCTCAGCAAGTAGCTTTAATGGATTCAAGGAAAACCATCAAAATGGCCATGTTAATGCAAAGAAAAATACTTGGAATAATTGAAAATCAAGCAGGTTTTAATTGTCCTCATTGTCATCACTACATTGATTTATATCCCCCTGGTGGTGCAGAAAAAGCTTCTCAAGATTTCAATATTCCATTACTGGGGAAAATTCCATTTGAAATTGAGGTAAGTCAACAAGGAGATCAAGGATTACCTTTTGTTTTAAAATATCCAGAGAATAAATCTGCACAAGAATTCAAAAAAATCGTCGAGAAGATTCAAGAAATTTTAGAAAAATAATCCTAATAAAGGCTTTTTTAAACTTAGATTAAATTTTATAAGCCACGATTTTCATAATTATATTAGGAATAATAGATTTTATAACGGGGATTAGTATACTTTCTGAAGAATATAAGTTACTTAAAGGAATTATTATTTGTAAAGAAACAGGTGAATATTTACTAGACCTAATTTTAGATGCAAAAATTAATCCTGTTTTACTATCGTCTTTTGTTGGAGCATTACGTCTATTTGGTAATAATTTGGGTGAAATAGAAGAGATCCTTATTAAAGGAATTGACGTAGAAATGATAGTGGTTTATAAATATAGCTTGATTTTCATTGCTATTCTTGATAAGGAGTTTGTCAAACATGATATCCGAAATGAAGCCGAAAAAGCTTTAGACTTGTTCTATACTCTTTACAGAGCTGAAATAAGTAGTGATAACATTGAAATTAGTCAATTTGAACCTTTTAAGAATATTTTATCAAATCAGATTGAAGATTATTTTAAAAAAGTAAAAAATTCTGATGATAAGGCCGAAATTGGCGATTTTGGATTCTTTACTGAGGCTATCAAGAAATTACGGTCAGATCAGGCTTAGGATTTCAACTTATTTAATCATTAATATTCTTTTTTAAAAATTAAATCACCAATTTTAGCTCCAAACATTCTCTCCATAAGATTGCATTTGATCATCATCAAATAAAAGACTTCTTTATTAACTAACTCGCTATCAAAAAGACTCTCAAAATTACCTTGACCTTTTGATAAAACTAGAGTACCCTTTTGATAGAAAATATCTTTAAATTCCTCTGAAGATGAGTCGATGTCAATCCCCGGAGTAGCACTTGATTTAACCACAGGAATAATATCAGTTAAACCAATGAAATTGGCATCCTCCATAGTGGCATCATTTATGATTGGTCCATCTCTTACAGAATAAACAATATTTAAATTCGGATAGAAATTTTTCAGAGTTTTTATTAATAATTTATCAAATACAATCTCTCCGGCATTATCTCCTATAATTAGTAAATTTTTCGTGTTTCCTAAGGCTTCTTTAAACTTAAAATAATCATCAAATAGTAGTACCTCTTTTGTGAAATCCTTAATATCAGAAATTAAGTCAATCTCATGTTGACCTGCAAAATCAATAGTATTTCCAAGAGCAGAAATAATAAGTGCTTGGTATAGAGGATCCTCTGAATTCTCTATAATTTCTTCAAGCTCATCATAAATATCTAAAGCTAACTGGTTATACTTTTTTTTAAGATCCTTATATGGATCTGGTGTATCTAAAACCTCTGATACAATCCTATATGCTTCCTTTCCTAGAAGAGGAGAAATATTGTCTTCTATATCAAAATCGAGAAGAAATCCCATTAGCTTTTTTTGAGCATTTAGAATTTCTCCTCGAGAAATATCTGGTTGAAGCAATTTTAACGCTTTATAAACTTGATTAAAAATGCATCCAACGCATTCAGGTTCTAATTTCATATTACAAAATATCAGAAAACATTTTTAAACTGTAATTTCAATTTTAATACTATTTATGTTTTCAGGAACCCCTTTCGTTGATTTCAGATAACCGAGGATAATATTTGTTAACATACCCTCCATAAAATCTTTTAACGGAATTTCCCTTTCATTAACAGTTAGCTTTACAAATGGCATAATATATACTTATAACTAAATTTTTTAAAATTCTTATAATTTGTTAATTGAAACCAAAACCCTAGCAAGGTCTGTCCTCTTCCAATTATCATTTTTTTGGAAGATTCATCCAATTTGGTTTTAGAGTAAGGTTATGTATTTTAATATTGAAGACAGATAATTCCAAAAGGTTGTTATATCTCCCGAATTCTTTAGCAAGAAAAAATTTTTTATACAAGCTCATCCACCACCACCACTTTGAAATTGTATTATTCCATAAATGGTAATGATGCTGATTATAGCAGCTACTGCTGATATACCACATGTCCAGAGTAAGATCCTTTTAATTTTTCTTCTTCTTAGTTCCTTTAATTCCGAGTCCATCATAACACATCATCCTTATATTATAGATAGATTATTTTAAGAAGGATATTCTTATTAATTGAATTATTTTATTATTTAAGTTTTGTAATTTTCAAATTCTTGAAATTTTGTATAAAAATAAGTATATTCGGTGAGTTATAGTGAAGATCCGATTTCAAACTGAAAATGACAAAGAACAACTTATAAGTTTGATAGGGAATTTCAGGGTTAGTTTAGGAAAATTAAAAGGGATTGAAAGAGAAGTTGATTTGAAAAGTGCTCAGGAAGAATTAGAATATTATCAACTAAAGGAATTTCCAATATTTGTCGCAGAAAACGATGATACTAGACTAATAGGATATCATGTTTGCCGGGTTGAGGAAAATGTAGTTTGGTCTGAATCGCTGTTTGTTGTTCCGGATGAAAGAAGAAAAGGTATTGGGTCTGCCTTATATGAACAAGGAGAGATCTTGGTAAAGGAACTCGGAGGAGATACATTATATAATTGGGTTCATCCTAATAACGATATCAGTATCCATTTTTTAAAAAAACGAGGGTATGATGTATTGAATTTGATCGAAATAAGGAGAAAAAGACCTGATGAAAAATTCACTCAAAAAATAACTGTAGGCAACCATGAATTTAATTATTAATATATCAAAACTTAAATCTAATTATTGTTAATTTTAAATCCTCAGGTAAAAAAATTGATAAAAAGAGAATCAAAGAGAATTGTAACTGGTCATAATAACGAAGGAAAATCAGTTGTGGTGCATCAAGGCCCTACATCGTTTCAGATGTGGGTTACAGATAAAACCCCTGCAGGTTTTAAGGATATAACGGAAGTGGAGAGTCGTAAGATAAGACTTGAACCGCCCCCAAATGGTACAAAATTAGCTTACTTTCGGGTACATCCCGATGATCCCTCAAAATCAAGGGAAGACTTAGAGAAAGAATCAGCAGTTACATTTGAAGCTATAGGTGGTAGTCATTGCCGTCCAGACACGACAAGAGATCCTCGTATGCATAAAACTAAAACTATTGACTATATAATTTTACTTGAAGGGGAAGTTACGCTCCTTTTGGATGAAGATGAGATTGATCTAAAACCATTTGATGTTGTGATTCAACGAGGTACAAACCACGCATGGATTAATAAAGGATCTAGTCCAGCACTCTTAGCAGCAATATTGATAGATGCAGAACCAATATAAATTTAAATTAAATGCTATAATAAGATAACATGAAACCAAAATAAAGGTATTAATAATGGAATTATTACGCACACCAGATGAAAGGTTTAAAAACCTTCCTGACTTTCCCTATGAACCCCATTATTTGGAAATTGGAGGAATTAGAATCCACTATGTAGATGAGGGACCCAAAGATTCAGAAGTTGTGTTGCTTATGCATGGAGAACCCTCTTGGAGTTTTTTATATAGGCACATGATCCCTATTCTTTTAAACGCAGGATTTAGAACGGTAGCACCTGATTTGGTAGGATTTGGGCGTTCTGATAAACCTACAAAACAAGAAGATCATACCTATGCTAAACATGTAAAATGGATGTCAGAATTTGTTATAAAGCTTGATCTTCAGAAGATTACACTATTCTGCCAAGATTGGGGTTCCTTAATAGGTTTAAGAGTTGCTATTGAAAATCAAGATCGCTTTAGTCGAATAGTGTTATCTAATGGTGGATTACCTACAGGTGAACAACCTCTGAATGAAGCTTTTTTAAATTGGCGGAAATTTTCTAGAGAAACTCCTATGTTCGATGTGGGCCGTTTAATTCAAGGGGCAACCATAAAAAAACTTACACAAGAAGAGATGGATGCATATGATGCCCCATTTCCCGACGATAACTATAAGGCGGGTGCTAGAATAATGCCCTCACTTGTCCCCATTAATACTGATGATCCAGAACATGAAGCCAATAAAAAAGCCTTAGAACAATTTGGGAAGTGGGAAAAACCATTTCTTACAGCTTTTGCAGATAGTGACCCCGTAACTCGGGGAGCAGATAGACTTATGCAGCAATATGTTCCTGGTGCTCGTGGACAGGATCATAAAACAATTGAAAATGCACATCATTTTATTCAAGAAGATAAAGGTCCGGAGTTAGCTGAATTGATAATAGAATTTATAAAAAACAATCCTTAATTTTTTTCATCCTTTTCTCCGTCTGAATCTCCAATCGGTCTCAAATGGTACCACATCACAAGTTTCAACGTACCAAGTTAGCATTCGTTCTTTTAAGTTAAATAGAATGCTTTTATATTCAGGGTTATCTATGACATTATATAATTCACTAGGATCCTTGTTAAGATCATAAAGTTCATCTTTCTCATAAAGACGTCGAACATACTTGTAATCTTTTGTTCTACACATAACAGCCTTTCCGTGATAGGGTCCATCATCCGTTATTTGAAGACTTACTCGAGGCCAATATAGACCTTCTGTCGTAAATGCTGACTTGGACTCCAATTCCATAGCATGTTTTTCACCATATAATCTACCACCTTCGCAAAAGACAGCATCTCTATGATTTTCAGTTTCACCTTTAAGTAATGGGATCAGACTACTTCCAAAACGGGTATATTCTGGGTTAATATTAATTAAGTCATATACAGTTTCCGAAAAATCGACTAACTCCACTAAAGCATCAGAGACTCGTGGCTTTACTCCCACTTTTTCTGGAGGTTTAATTATGAAGGGTACTCTAGTGAGGCAATCTTCAAATGTGTTTTGAGCTTTTTCGACAAGACCAAAGTCTCCCGTGAAGTCTCCATGATCCGAAAAAATAAAAATCGCACTGTCATCATAATAATCCTTCTTTTTAAGTTCATCACAAATTAATCCAAACTGGTAATCAAGACGACTGCACATTCCATAATATGTTGCTCGTAGCTCAGACCATCTTTCTTCAGTCCATCCTTGAAGATGTTGTCGTTCATATATTCCTTCTAGGAGTGAGGGTTTATCTTTCCAATTAGTGGGGGCTTTAATGCGAGGTGGAAGATTCTTACGATCTGTAATACTATACCAAGGCTCTTCAATACCATATGGGGGATGTGGCAAAGCTAATGCAATATACATACAAACAGGCTTATTTCCATCATAATTTTGGATAAAATCTATTGCTCCTAAAATCATTGCCCAATCATAATCAAAATAAATATCATCTCCTTTTGTATCTAATTTACCCGCAAAAAAACTATAATATTTATCATTCTCAGGACTACCTCTCCATTTGTCTGAAGAATGAAGATTTGGTTTCCAATAATGACCCCAACGTTTAAGATCTTCTTCTTTTGGAACGAAATATTTATCACAATAGGTTCTTAAATCTTCCTTTGCAGAAATTAGATCATTTCTTCCTCCCCACCATACAAAATACCCATTATCCTTAAGAATTCTTAGTAAATTAGGTTCATTTCGATCTAAGTGAAGCATATGATACATAGTACGGTGCCCCCTTACATGGGGGTACCAACCTGTCATAAAACTACATCTACTCGGTGTACAAACAGGATTCTGACAAAAAGCATTACTAAACGAAACTGCGTCATTTTTTACTATTTCATCTATATTAGGAGTTACTGCTGCGGGGTTTCCCACATGTCCTAATAAATCCCCACGCCATTGATCAACATTAAAAATAATAATATTTGGTTTGTTACTCATAGTATAATTAACGTTATATTAGATTTAAAAATTTTATTTAAAAGATAATTTTCTGATATTTTTTAGCATTATATCTATGATATTCATAAATAAGGAGTCCCCCAGCAATAATAGAATTTCCTAAAAATGAAAGAAATTCTAACAAATTAAAAGGAGAATTTGCTAAGCTTTCCCAGAAGTTTTGATTGGAAAATTCCATCCCAATACCCGTTTGAATAAAAAAAAAACATCCTTGAAAAAAACACCCTACTATTTGTAATGCTGTTGCTTGTTCGAGACGTCTAAAATATATTAATAAGGATGCAAAAAATATCAGAAAATAGTAATATCTTGAAGTAAGAAAAAAAAACCCACCACCAGTAGAAATGCTATATATAAGTAAGGTGAAGAAAATAATTAGGTTAACTGTGGCAAGTATATCTAGCCAGATCTTAGATCGATTCAAATTGTAGCTTGTCTTCAATTGTCACTTTCAAATTAAGTAAGTACTATTTATAAGATATTTTACAAAAATATAAAATTAAAAAAAAAGAGATTTAAAATGGTAAAACAATCAAAGTTACACCAAAAATTAATCCTAATAAAAGAGCTACAAGAACGTAAATCAAAAAAGCTAGTATTGTTACTACAATCGCAGCGAGGAAACCAATGTTATGACTGACAGCTATTATTATCCAAGCTAAAACTAATGCAATAATCCATGCGAGCCAACCACTTAAAAACCAAAATATTACAAAATACGCAACTGTAATTAGAAAAGCGGTTAGAAATACATTACCAAAATTTGTATGTCTAGCTTTTTTGAAAAAACCTAACGCAATCGACAGGAAAATTGCCATAAGAACCAAAAATATCAGATATAATATCACTAACCACATTATATCTTCAAATGTTTGAAATATCATTTTTTAAATCACTCTTATTATTTTCTAATCTTTTGTGTTTAAATCTATATATAACTTATCTGAAAATGCATTACGCATTTCTTTATTGGGGATTTCACCAAATTCCATATGAAAACCTAATTGATCCATCGTATTCATCATGTAAACGGATTTTATTTCTCCTTTCATATTCTCGTCTAATCGATCCCATGGTACATTAAAAGTAAATAAAGGCTCTATTCCCTCCTTTTTAAATTTTTCAACAACATCTTCAAGATCATTAACTATAAATGTAATATTATGCACATATGTTCCATTTTTCTCTAAAAGATTATACCAACTTCCCATTTCTGTGTTCACTTTAACCATGGGTTGACAATACTGCAAAACAACGTTAGATAAATTTACATGCATAATATGCATGAATGGAGTATCTAAAATATCCGCAAACTCTAATTCCACCTTTTCAGAACCAAAAGTGTTTTGTAATAACTCATAGGTTTTCCCTATATCAGAGGTAACTAATTCAATATGCATCATTGGTGATACTGAGCCAATTAATTTATCTTGACCTGTCACATATCGAGTTTGAGGCATCATAGCTCTAGCCTCCTCTTTAATTGGATTATCCCCAAATTCTAAATGAAAGCCAAGTTTTTCCATCGAATCCATCATAAATACTTTCCCCGCTTCAGGATTTAAGACTTCAGAAGGGATCATGGTTCCCCATTCCAGATCAAATGTGAAAAGGGGTTTAATACCACCTAATTTCTCCATTTCCTTAGCTGTATCTTCAGCATTCTCTACACCAAAAGTTAAATTGTGAACTCCTGCTCCTTTAGTTTTCAATTGATTGTACCAAGAACTACCTTCTGCTAAGGGTTCAATAAACTGCAATACTACATCTCCAATACCAACATGGATGACTTTAGCAATCTCCCCATCCAAAAATCCCGCAAATTCTTCCTGTACCTTTTCAGCTCCAAATACATTATGAAGGATCTGATAAGCTCGTTCGGCATCAGGAACAGTTACTTCAATATGCACTAAATCCAAGAAATTTACAGTAACAAAAATCACCTACTTACGAAATTTTGAAATTATTCTTCTTAATTCCTCTCTATTTTTTAATTTTTTGAAATAGAATTAGCTCTAAAATATCTGTGAGAAAGATTATATTATGTGGTTAATTCAAATTATTTAATTAAAATTGAGCAATTTGGCTATACAGCTACAAGCATATTGATGAAATATGAAAAAAATTGTTATTGATCTCGGAGACCTT
Source organism: Promethearchaeota archaeon (assembly GCA_048940805.1). Taxonomy (GTDB): domain Archaea; phylum Asgardarchaeota; class Lokiarchaeia; order Sigyniarchaeales; family SOKP01; genus Loki-b32. The sequence goes on along the minus strand of JBHLOF010000001.1, from coordinate 33,641 downwards.
AGTGAAGAGGATAAAAAGTTTAAGGAAGAAATTGATGAAATAATTGCATCAGAGGTTGCCCCTAGAACTCAAGATATGGATGAAGGAAAAGCAGACGTTTGGGATGCTTTAGAACCCTTAGGAAAAAGAGGCTTGCTTGGCTTAAGGTACCCTAAAGAAATGGGAGGTAGGGGTGGTTCTGGACTCCAAGAAATGTTATTATCAGAAGCATTATGCTATGAGAGTTTAGTCTATGATATGGTAAGGGGTTCAAGTGTCTATCCCGCAGGGTTGATAACTTTTTTTAATAAAGGAAAAACTTTAGGAAAATATCTTAAGCCTTTAGTAACAGGTGAAAAAAAGGGGTGTTTTTGTTTTACCGAACCCGACGCAGGATCTGATCTTTCAAGGATGAAGACAATTTATACAGAAGATAAAGATGGTGATTTTATACTTAACGGGGAAAAAAGATTTATAACTAACGGTGGTGTAGCAGATATAATGTGTGTCTATGGACGGAACGGTGCATTCATTATTGAAAAGGAATTTGAAGGATTCGAAATGCTTGAAGAATATAAATTAATGGGGCTTCACGGTTTACACCTGGGACATCTAAAGTTCACAGATGTAAAAGTCCCCAAAGAAAACCTCCTCTTTTATAGAGAATTGAAACCTACAACCGAAGGATCCCAGAAAAGAAGAACGTCAGCGATTTCAAGTATGCAACAATTCCTTGGTCCAGAAAGGGTAGCAATGTCATTACAAGCATTGGCAGTAGCTAAACGAGCGATCGAAGTTGTAGTAAGATACTCTCAGGAAAGGGTTCAGTTTAAACAACCAATTAGTGAATTTGAGGGCATAAGTTTTAAAGTTGCAGAAATGGTAGCAAACTATGAAGCTGGAAAAGCCTTATATCTTAGGGCACATCGTTATGCTCATATTCCCGCTATCGCCGCTGCTTGCAAATTATTTATTGTGACAAGTACCCATAAGATTTGCGACGAAGCATTGCAAATTATGGGAGGGATCGGCTACACGAGTAAATATCCCATAGAACGTTTACTTCGAGATATAAGACTTCACCGAATAGGTGGTGGCACTGATGAGATCATGAAATACATAATCCAAAAGGATATTTATAAAGGATTTAATCGAGAGGTTAGAGAGGATACAGGAGAAACAAAAGAATTTTGGTTCTGACTTTCTAATTGAATGTGGACACCAAAAATCTAACATTAAACTATTTGTTCTTCTTTCTTTATTTAAAGAATAATCTTAAATCAGAAGAAAGAATTTTTTTATATTAAACATAATTTAGGTGATGTTACTCAATGTTTGGTGAGATAGATCATATTGGGTATGTGTATAGAAATGTTGAAAAAGCAGTTAAAAAATTCAAGACTATTTTTGGGATAGAAAATGTTATGAAGTTTGATTATGGTGTTGTTAAAGGTGCAAGATTTTTTATTGGAAAGCAATCAAATCTACGAATTGATTTGATTGAACCTCAAGATACGAACTCTATATTCTATACCTTTTTAGAAGAAGGTAATAATGGTCTCCATCATATTGGCTTTCAAGTTGAAGATGTGGATGAAAAGATTAAAGAATGGGATTCAATAGGCTTCAAACAGGTCATTTTAAGTATGATTGGGACAAATAAGTTTGTCTATTATGACACGACAGACATCCTTGGGCATATGGTAGAGTTTGGACAAATGGATTATAAAAAAACGTAAGAAATATCACAAATTATTAATAGCTTTTGTAATCTTATCTAGTGCTGCTTTTAAAATTGATTTTGGGCACGCAATATTGATCCTTTCAAATCCTTCCCCACCTTGACCAAAAATATATCCTTCATCTAAGGCTACTCCTGCTTTCTCTCTCATTAGTTTTTCTAATTCTTTGGGTTCTAACCCTAATCCTCGAAAATCAAGCCAAGCTAGATAAGTACCCTCAGGTTCTATTACTTTTATATGGGGTAGATTTTGCTCAAATTCCTCTTGTAGAAGATTCAGATTTCCTTTAAGATATTGTAATAAAGCATTTAACCAAATCTCACAGGTTTCATGGGTATATGCAGTTTCCATTGCTGCTACGGCAAAAAGGTTGGGACTTCCAACACCAAAACTCGTTTGTGCATTTAGGAATGTTTGACGTAATTTTTGGTTTGGAATAACAATATTGGAAATCTTTAGGCCCGCTAGGTTAAATGTTTTGCTTGTTGAAGTACAAATGATTGAGTTTTGGGCGAATTTACCATTTATAGTAGCAAAATTTGTGTATTTATGTCCAGGTAAGATTAAATCACAGTGAACATCGTCCGAAACGATTAAAACATTGTTTTTAATACAAATATCCCCGAGTCGATTTAATTCTTCCTCTGTCCATACACGACCTACAGGATTATGTGGATTGCATAAAATTATCATTTTAGCTCTTGGATCTTTCGCTTTTTTCTCCAGATCTTCAAAATCCATTAAATAATGGTTATTAGAAAGTTTTAGAGGATTTAAAAGAATTCTACAACCATTATTTTCAATAACATTATAAAAAGGATAATAAACTGGATTTTGCAATATAACTTTATCACCTGGATTACAATAAGCATTAACCGCAACATCTAATGCGGGAATAACACCTGGAGTCTGACATAACCACCTTCTATTTATATCCCACCCATAATGCCTTTTGAACCAACTTATAACAGATTCATAAAATGACGGAGGAAGGATTGAATAACCAAAAATTCCATATTCCGCAGTTTGAATTAATTTTTCAATAATTGGTTGGGGCGCTTGGAAATCCATATCAGCAACCCAAAGAGGTAAAAGATCAGGATTCCCAAAACGTCTTTCTAAGACTTGTTTATCCCATTTTGCTGAATTAGATTTGGTACGATCAATCACCTGATCAAAATTAAAAGGAGTATTTTGTTCACTCATTATAACCCACGAAGATAATCTGGTCGACGAAATTTTGGATATTTAATGGCAGCTTCAACAACATCTAAGAAGAGTTTTTTATCTTTAGCTAATTCTCCTTTTAAGCTGACATAATTTGATGCATGATTCGAATTGAAGATACACTTCTGCAGATCATCAGATGTGTGTTCTATCATCGTATATAACTCCTCTAATATTTCTGTACTTGTACATGGTTCAAATTCTCCTGTTGATTTTTGTGTCCACAGTTCCGTTCCAGGAGAAACACCTAAGGTTAAGGGAGATATATACCAATCGATTGGAGTTGGTGGAGCCATCCTATTTATTAATTTAGCAGATTCAACTGCGTGTTTCCTGCTTTTTTCAGGGTCATTTCCCGCAAGTCCTAAAAGAAAGATACCCGACCAAGCTATTCCAGCTCTATAACATTTTTGAGCCGCAATAACATAATCTTCATGGGTAGCTCCTTTTTTACAATCTTTTAGAACCTCATCGTCTCCGCTTTCAATTCCTACGTAAACCATTGTAAATCCCGCCTCTGCTAATTTTTTTAAATCTCCATCGGATTTACTAACAATATCTTTAGCATGAGCATAGGAGCTAACTTTTTCAAGGTTTGGATGTATTTTGCGAGCATATTCAGTTAGCTCAATAAGAACTTCAGGTTTCACTACAAAGGCATTTCCATCTTCAAAAAATATTTTACGCACTCTATTTCCATAAATTGCAGCTGCTCTTTTAATATCATCTTTGATTTCTTCAATATTTTTACGAATTGAGAACTTTTTCGTTCGATACATAGAGCAAAATGTGCATCTATGAGTACAACCATCCGTTACAGCAATTAATAGAGCATCCCACTCACTTGGGGGGCGAAAACATGGCTCAGTTATGTTTCCAACAACCATATTCATAGTTTCTTCACTTTATATTATGAATAAATTAACTTTAACTTTTTCATTTAAAATAATCAGAATCAAATCTCTTAATTTTTACATCCTTTATTCCAAAATTTATACTTATTTGCAGAGATAAAATTGAATTATTTTAATGATTATTTCATTCCAATGTTTATAATCATACCTCTTAGATTAATTTCATTTCAATTTTACTTTATAAAGAAATCATTACTATAATCATTTTTTAGAAACCTAAATGAAGCCTATGTTTCACATAGATGAAGCTATAAATTTATAAATGGTCTAAAAGTTAAGTATATAATATCTCATTAAGTAATAGCTTTAACTTTAGAGTAAAGGTGAGAAAAATCTCGGATAAGATAATCTCTATGAATGAGGCAGTCAAAAAATTCGTCCACGATGGGGACTTTATATTTTTTGGTGGTTTCGGTAATGGAATGACGTTTTCTGCTTCGCACGAAATAATAAGACAGAAACGACGAAATCTAAAAGTAACTAAATGTGGGGGTGGGATAATGTTCGACCAATTAATAGGTGCTGGCATCACTAATCATATTGTCACCTCTCATTGTTGGAATGGTACAGGACCCCAACCTGCATATAATCTAAGACGCTCAATGGAAGAAGGAATACCACAGAAGATTATCTATAATGAACAGTCTCTTTTTATGATTAATATGTCATTCTTCGCAGGATATATGGGAATTCCATTCGTTCCCATTCGATCTGTGGTTGGAACTGGTATTTATGATCACCCCAAAGAGGTTGGATTGAAAGCAGAAAAAGTAAAATGTCCATTCACAGGAGAGGAGATATGTGTTGTTCCTGCTATAAATCCTGATGTTGGATTCATTCAGGTTCAACGTGCTGATAGAGAAGGAAATGCGCAATTATGGGGTTTAGTTGGAGACACGAAGTATGGAATAAATGCATGTAAAAAGATTATAGTCGCAGCAGAAGAAATTGTTGATAAAAAAGTTATCATGGAGTCACCAGAACGAACAATAGTGGGAGCTCACAAAGTCGATGCTGTAGTACACGAACCATGGGGTGCTCATCCGAGTAGTATGCAAGGATATTACTATACAGATTTACAATATCGATTCGATTATGCAGGAGAAACTAAAACTATTGAAGATTGGGAAATATGGCTCGAAAAGTGGGTAACAGGAGTCAATGATCGAGAGGAGTATCTGAAAGTTTTAGGAAAGGATCGAATAAAGTTTCTAAAAGCTAAAAAAATAATACAAGGAGCGGTAAATTATGGGTACTGAAGGCGTGTTTTGTACGGAATATACTGGTTTTGAGATGATGCTCGTGTCAGCATGTAGACAGATTAAAAATGACGATATTGTTTTTAATGCTTTTCACTGGCCTTTTCTTGCTGTTCATATGGCTAAATTACTACATTGTCCCGATCTCTTCTCTGTGTTAGAAGTTGGACTTTTTCAAGACGAACTTCCGAGACCAATCAAGATGCCCTATTCCATTAGTGATCCTGTTTTGGTTCCAAATTCTTTATTCGTTGGAGACTCCATTGATGCATTATCTATACTTCAAAGAGGCGAAATAACTGTCGCATTGTTAAGTACATCCATGGTTGATAAATATGGGAATTGTAATACTACTGTAGTAGGTCCGTATGATCAACCTATTTATCGTTTACCCGGAGGTGGTGGGGCAACAGAAATAGCAGGAATGGCAAAACGATTAATATGGCTTATAGATGATCATACAAAACGTAGATTACCCGAAAAATTAGATTTCATAACTGATCCTGGTTATTTAGAAGGATATGATAGTAGAATAAGAGCGGGTTATCCTCCTGATACTGGTCCAGATGTTATTGTCACTCCTTTTTGCATAATGAGGTTTGATCCCGAATCAAAAGAAGCCTATTTAGATGCGTTACATCCGAATATCACAATAAATCAAGTGAAAGAGAATACTGGCTGGGATTTAAAAGTTGGAAAAGAAGTGAAACAAATTAATCCACCAACACTGAAAGAAATTAAAGTATGTCGTCAAACTATGAAAGATGCGATTGACCAATTTTTTGTATTAAAACCAGAATGGACACTTTATTTAGATTAGTAATACCAAATGCTTTTAGATTTGATAATTATTAAAATTACCCAACATCCTGAAATTCAAATCCACATTTAGTACAAAAATGATGAGTTGAGGAAATTCTTTTTTGTCCACATTCGGGGCAAAAATTAATACCTCCTGCTAATTTTATTTTAGATTCTATTTTTGGGGTTGTTTCTACTGTTGATAGAATTAAATCAACGCGCTTCGAGTAATATCGAAAAGCACCAGATCCTATAAATAACACAATTGCAGTAAGAAATGGCCCAACAACACCAAAACTAGGGGTAAAGACTTCCCAATAATGATATCCTGCTGGAAATAGAGTTCCTTCAATTACCAGACCGTCATAAAAAGCAAAATCCAAAGCTACTAAATAATATACTGTTATGACAATAATTAGAATACCAATTATTATCGAAGTTAATTCAAATCCCCTTGTGTCTAACTTCTTTTTTCTAGTGTTTAGTGTAAGTGCAATAAGGAAAATAAAAATGAAAATCATAACACAAGTAGTTATTAAAGAGGGGATAATGAAATCAATTTCAGGGATAAATACAAATTCGGATCCTAAGCCACTTGCACTCATGAACGTCATATTCCACATCCACCATGTCCAACTTACTCCCATTATATCAAAATAAGCTGTTGGTGTTATTAAGGCTAGAATCATAAAAAATACGCTGAATGCTGGAAACAACCACATATACTCATAATTTTTTGTCATAATACAATTCAAATATCATTTTTTTAATTACAAACAATCTCAGATACCCTCGGTTGTTTGATCTTCTATTAACTTAATAAATACTTTGAACTCTCTTTTTTCTCATTTATTAAAATTTCTGAATTTCTATGAATAATAAGATACTATTGTAATAAGGAGATTATAAATAAAAATGTTAATGTAAAGAATTTAGATCATTCTTATTCAAAAAAAAAAAAAAAATAATTCTTAAACTACCGTTATTGAAATTGCTGAGAAAAATGTTGTAAACATTAATACAAACAGAATCAATGCTGAGATTACTAAAGATATTCGTCTGGTTCTTTCATCAAGTTTGTCATTCAGTGCAAAACTTAGAAAACCGATAAGGATGAAAATTAAAGATACGTTAACTCCTACTCTAGCGATATTCATAAAGATCACATCTTGCCACTCCATCCAATACCTTATTTCATCAATTTCTTCTTGCCGTTTGATATAGTCATTAAATCCATATTCACCGTTCCAATAATTTATCTCGTTTCTTTGGTTTTCCAAATTTTCCCAAGTGCCTGCATTTTGAGCAATTGACCGGCTTATCATCATCATTAATCCGAATAACACAGCTACTACTAAGCCATAAACTATATACTTTGTAGCTTTATTTTTATCCATAAAAGGTATTCTATCAAGAAAACTTCTTTCTTCTCCCATTATTATCGACCTCCTTTAAAACTTTTATAATATCCAAAAGAGACAAATAGAATAGCGATAAGTATGACACCAGCGCCAATGTAATAGAATACCCTTTCTAAAGTTTCTCCTGGGCCATCTATATCGACAGAAATATTGAAAAACACATCCAGAATTGAAACGGGTCCATCATTATCCCCATATACGACAACCACATAAGTACCAGGAATTGAAATCAGATAATCACCGTTTGTGCTTCCGGCGAACTCAATGTACCAATATCCATTATAAGTTATAGTTCTCGAGGTTGCATCATTTGTGAATGAAGATGGAGATTGACCCCAAACAAACTGCGAATACACAAAATACAAACCAGTCATATCTGTATCCGGAGAACTGTTTAGAGCCCGTTGTTGTTCAAAGTATCCCTTTCCAAAGATTTTAAGAGTTGCCGTTATGTTAGCATAATAAACTGAAAAAGAAATACGCACTTTTTGGTTACTTTTTATTGAAAATTGAAGTGCAAATGCATTATTTACATCAGTGGTACTGTCTTCTTCAATCCTAACCGGACTCCTGTTATATAGATTCGTTTTTTCAAGTGTATAACCGAGTATTGGGGCAACAATTAAGCAACCAATTCCAATAAACAAGAATACTAAAAAAATTCTTCTTCTTTTCATCAAAAATCACTTTTCTTTATTTTTGGGTAAAATACAAGTAATTCTGTGGTTAAGTATGGGTTGATACAATTTAATAAACTTTCATGATAACCCATTAATTTGCGTAATTTGTACCTAATTAAAGCTTAATTAAATAAGTGGGATAATTCTAATTTTAGCTCCCTATAACACAGAAAACATGTAGAAACGTCAAAATTTTTAAGTAATCAATATTAATTTTAATAATCTTGAATAGTTGACTTACTAGTTAATGAGTAGATGATGAGATGGGAAATAAATTAGAGGTTAAAATTAAAGATAAAATTGCAACGATTATATTAATGGATCCGGATAAATTGAACCCTTTAAATAAAGAAACAGCAATAGAATTTTTAGAATCTCTAGAAGATCTTGAAAAGAATGATGAAGTGAGATGCCTAATTATCACAGGTTCTGGGAGAGCCTTTTCTGCTGGTGGGGATCTCAATTTATTTAAATCCAGTATAGAAAGTAATACGGAAAGACAAACAATGGATGATTTACTGAAAAACCTTTATAAAATTGCTATGGTTTTACGTCTTTATCCAAAGCCAGTTATTGCTGCTGTTAATGGGTGGGCTGTCGGTGCAGGGATGAATCTAGCTCTATCATGCGATTTTATAATAGCTTCAGAAAAGGCAAAATTCAGACAATCTTTTGCGAAACTGGGGTTAATTCCTGGATTTGCAGGATCAATTCTTCTAAGTCGTCAACTTACTTGGCAACAAGCCACAGAAATGGCATTCTTTGGTGAAACATACACAGCTGAAGATTTAGAAAAGTTAGGTTTGATTAATGAGATTGTACCCCCTGAAAAGTTAAAGGAGACTGCAAATGAGTGGGCAGAAAAACTTGCAAAAGGGCCCACTTTAGCATATGCCAGGACTAAAAAGCTATTTTTTGATGCGTTAAGTAGTCCCTTGGAAGAACATCTTGAGAATGAGCGTCAAATGCAAATAAATTCTGCTGAAACAGAAGATTACAAAATTGGAGTGTTTGCTTTACTCGATAAAAAGGATCCTGAGTTTATAGGTAAATGATATAGTAAAAAAATATTTCTAATATTTAATCAGAATAAAAACGTGAAAGTTTTATAGCCACAAAACACGGCTTTGATTCACCTTCAACATGGATCTTAAACTCAAATTCAACATCGAAGACACCCTCTCCTACTTCTCTAACATCGATAACTTTTGCTACCAAACGAATACGTTTCCCTACTGGAGTTGGTGCTGGAAAGCGGATTTTATTCCATCCATAATTAACTGCCATTCTGGTATTTACAGAAGTATAAAGCTGGGTCATCAATTTTGAAAAGGCAATAGAGAGTACCCAATTACCATGCGCGACAGTAGTTCCATAAGGAGATTCCTTTTTCGCTCGTTCTGGATCGGTATGAATCCATTGCATATCACCAACAACCCGTCCGTACTCGTTTATCTCATCCTGAGTCACTTCATACCAATCAGAAGTTCCTAGTTCCTTTCCAACATAATTCTTCCAATCAGATGGACTGATCTTTAATTGTGCCATTATTCACCCCACATTCTTATCATTTCTCTTGAAATCAAATACTTCATTATTTCTGTAGATCCCGCTGCTATTTGACCTATTTTTGCATCTCTATAATGCCTTTCAAGTGGGTAATCTTCAGAATATCCTATTCCACCAACGACTTGAATAGCCTCTTGTGTGATTTTAACCGCTTCATCGGCGAGTTTAGCTTTGAGAGCAGCAACAGATGCTCTGCAATAATGCCCCTCATCAAGCATCCTCGCTATTTGTGACATTGCTATTCTATTCAATTCTAATTCCATAAACATTTCACTAAGTTTGAAAGAAATTCCTTCAAAAGCGTAAATTGGTTTTTTAAATTGATATCGTTTATGCGCATACCGGTAAGCTACTTCGAACGCACTTCTTGCTAACCCAAGATATTGAGAAGCCGTAAAAGTTCTCTCTCCATCAAGGCCAAACATCAATACTTCTACTCCCTCATTTTCTTTGTGAAGTAAATTTTCAACCGGAACCTTACAGTTCTCAAATCGCAGATGAGAATTTGGCATCCCTCTACGACCCATGTGATTATAATCTCTGACAACTTTGAATCCCGGTGTATCTGTCTCAAATATTAAAGCGGATATTCCCTGATGCCTTTTAACTTGATCGTTTGTAACTACATATAAACAGATGTAATCTGCAACACTCCCATTAGTTATAAATCTTTTTTCTCCATTAAGGATGTAATAATCACCTTCTCGTTTCGCTCTTAAATTCATCCCCCCAATCGCATCGGATCCTGCTGTAGGCTCTGTTATACCAATCGCACCTAATTTTGTGCCGTCAGCAATTCCCGATAGATATTTTTCCTTTTGTTTAGGTGTTCCATATTCAATAATTGGACCAGCAAATAAGCAAGACGAGGCTCCAAAGATTGTTGCTATCGAATAATTAAAAGCAGATAATTCTTCACCAAAAATTGTTCTATATAGTACTCCTTTACCCAATCCACCCGCTTCTTCTGGAATTACTATGGGTAAATATTGTTTCATTTTTAATAGTGTTTCTACGGCTAACTTTGTATTTCTTTCTTTATCAATCTTGTCAGATACCGGTTCGATGTTATCTTTACACCATTTACGAACTTCCATCCTAAAATCATTTTCCTCTTTCGAAAAATAGTGTAATCTATCTGGCATACATGAATAACCATAATCTATATCCAAATCGTCAATAGAAATATGTCCTTCCATTTAAATCAGTTTCTTATTTAATTAATTTGTAAAATCTAAAATTTAAAATGTTTAATTAATTTTATGTTAAACAACCATAATCAACACAAGTTTTACAATGAAATATACTACACTTGGTCGTACTGGGTTGAATGTAAGTATTATGGGAATGGGTTGTGGTGGTCCTAGCCGCGTTGGACAAAGTACCGGTAATAGTGAAGAGGATTCAATCGCAGTTGTCAAACATGCTTTAAAATCTGGGATTAATTTTATAGATACCGCAGAATCCTATAGAACTGAGAGAATCGTTGGTAAAGCAATAAAAGGTTTTAATCGCGAAAATTTGGTTATTTCCACAAAAAAATCAACTTGGGGGCGTCTCAAACCCCAAGATGTATTGAAAAGTCTTGAGAGAAGTCTGGAAAATTTAGGTACTGATTTTGTTGACATTTATCACCTTCATGGGGTAATCTTAAAAGATTATGAATTTCTAGTAAATGAAATTGTACCAACTCTTCTAGAAATGAAAGATCAGGGTAAAATCCGTTATATTGGCATAACAGAAAGATTTAATGCAGATCCTAATCATTCAATGTTAGAAAGAGCCCTTAAAGATGATATTTGGGATGTCATAATGGTTGGTTTTAATATATTGAATCAATCTGCACGAAATACTGTGTTACCAAGAGCGATAAAAAATGATATAGGCGTACTAATAATGTTTGCGGTTCGTCTTGCATTAAGTAGACCTAAAAGACTTAAGGAGTGTATAAATGAGTTAATCGAAAAGAAACAATTGGATCACGAAGAAATTGATAAAGAAAATCCGTTAGATTTTCTCATTCATAAAGAAGGTGCAACCAATTTAGTTGATGCTGCATATCGATTTGCTCGGGATGAAATAGGAACTCACGTTATTCTTTCAGGCACAGGAAATATCAATCATCTTACAGCTAATATTGAATCAATTTTAAAACCACCACTCCCTGAAAATGATATGACAAAAATCAGACATCTTTTTAGAAATGTAGATTCAATCTCGGGACAGTGAAAAAACCTTTATAAGACAAAATATTAAAAAAAATGATAAAAATGATATGGAACACAAGAATAACAGAAATGGTTGAAAATCTTCAATATCCAATTATCATGGGTGCTTTCGCCATAATTGGTAGAGCTGAATTTGCCGCAGCCTTTTCAAATGCAGGAGGTTTAGGTATTGTAACAGCTCTAAATTCTCGGACAACAGAGGAGTTTCAAGCGGAAATTGAAAAAATGAAAAAGTTGACAAATAAACCTTATGGAGTAAATTTTACGGTTTGGCCACCTCAAGTTAGACAAAATCGAGATCGTCCTTTATCTGAAGAATCTTACTTTAATTTTGTCGATATCGCATTGGAAGAAGGAGTTAAAGTCATTACAACTTCTGCGTATAAAGCAGCAAAAATAGGAAAGAAAGTACATGATGCTGGGGCCGTTTGGTTTCATAAGAGTGCAACTGTCAAACACGCCATGTCAGCAGAGAGAGCAGGCGCAGATGCTGTAACTATTGTCGGGCTAGAAGGTACTGGTTTCAAAAATCCAAACCAAAATACCACCCTTGTGAATATGACAATGGCTAGGAAGCTTATTAAAATTCCCTTAATAGCAGCTGGGGGAATTGGGAATTCACGCGGATTTCTTGCTGCTTTAGCTATGGGTGCTGATGCTGTATGCTTTGGGAGTGCGATAATGGCAACGAAAGAAAGCCCTGCCTCAGACGCTTGGAAGAGACAAGTATTATATCAGGATATTTTTGATGAAAAATTCTATAAAAAAATTTATCATCTTGAATTACGTGATTCCCCTGTTGCTTCAATGGCGGTAGGACACGTTACTGAAGAGACATCGATAAAGGAATTTATTGAGAATATTGTTTCAAAAGCTGAACACATTCTAAGAAGTTGGGGCATAACTGGGAATGAATTTCGAACGATTTAACCGTTTTTATATTCAATAATATTAGAGCTTAAGACTACTAAAAACACTTAAATGAATTCTTTTACATTTCTCAAAATCAAATATTGTTCAATTTAGAATCATAAGGTTTTTTAATTAATGTGAGTAGTATTAAAATTAGGAACCAATCAATTGAATAATGAATCCTAATAAGCATCAAAAAAAACTACTAGTAATATTCCTATTCTCCACATTAATTTTGTTACTATTTCAAAATTCGTATACAGGAGTAGCATCCAGTAGCCCCTTTTATCTTGATATTAATACCGAGTTTCAACTAACCGATTTTTCAACAACAACTGGCTTATTAAGTATTAGCAATACTTGGGATTTTGAATTACCTTCTTCTTCATGGAGTATCGATGATATAGAATTGAACTTTACAGATGTTGAATCTGGAATAGAAGTAAAGGTAATTGAAGATAATCCAATTAATATGTTGACAATTAACAAATTTCACGATGGCTTTGGGGTACAAATTGTAATACATGATCCAACGATCATTTATGGTTTAGAGATTTACGGAAATAATGAATCTACAGAAAACAAACCAATATATGTGCAGATTAACGGAATGGACAATAATTCATATACTCCAAATAATATTGTTTATGGAACATCACAACTGTTAAATATGTCATATTCTCTTACACCACAATGGCATATACAATCTTTTTCTTCACCCATATATCTTACGGAAGGCAATTATTATCTTGTAATTAATGGTACTTCAATAGGCACGAGCCCAAAATCAGATTATAATTGGTATTTTAATAATATCGATCCTACTTATCCTGAATTAAATATATCAGAATATAGTGGAATTTCATGGGGGAGCGCAATAGAGGGTACCCCATTTCTTCATAAAATAATTCAAAAAGTAAATCAAACTTTCTTTCCAGAAGAAATAAATATGACCGCGGAATTCAATGGTCATTCATATGAGATATCAAATGGTGATGATCCAGGAGAAGGCTATCTTAAAAAAACCAATTTAAATTTTCATCCTAATAAAAAAAATGTAAATGTTAACATAAAAAATAATAAAACCGCAAGTCTGGACTTCAATTTAAGCTATAAACTAAACATTTCTAATGATTTTAATGCCCCGAGCATCTTAACTATTAATTTTAATTCATCGAATTTATGGAAAATTACTCCCTATATTGAAAGATTTTCATTGAATGATTCTATTAAATTTCATTATTCAAATAGCTGGTCTAACATATCAATAATTAAAAATCAACTGGACATTTCATCAGATGTTTTTATCGATTTAAACAATAATTTGATTATAATTCCAAATCATACTATTGAAAATGGAGCAGAGTGGGAAATCATAGCTAATTCTCCAAGCGTTGAATTTGAACTTAATACCATTGAGACTAAATGGTTTGGGGGTCAAGAATTACGTTTTTCTATAGCAGATCCGATTTTGGAAGGAACCTATAAATTTGTATTAAGAGACGAGGAAGGAATTGAATTGCATCAAAATGTTACAACTCTTCCTGATGGCATCAATAGATTTACATTTGATATCCCCCTAAATATCCTTAAAGGAAATTATACCGCATATGTCTATTGGTATAATCAAACTGATGCTGGAATTCAAACTCGTGTATTTTCTTTTTCTCCAAAAATTTCTACATTAAACCTAACGGCAATTTTTATTACAGTGGGGCTTGTATTAATTGGTGGGGTTGTGTTGGGAGGATCTGGCTATGTTACATATAAAAAAGTTCAAACAAGGCATAGTGATAAATTAAAACTCATTTTAGAAAAATGTTCTGAGATAATGGATATCGAGTATATAATCGTATTAGACAAGAAGTCTGGTATTGATGTATATTCTGAGGCTTTTGGGGATAAGCAGGTTGAACCAACTTTGATTTCAGGCTTTCTTCAAGCGATTCAAAACTTTGGGAGTGAAGTGTTAGGGAGAGCGAAAGAGTCTCGAACATTTAAAGTTGAGTATCAAAAATCAATCTTATTAATGACAGAATTTGTCAATTTAAGAGTTATCATTATTATGAAGGAAAGCCCGTCCAAGAATTTTCTATACACCATGGAATCATTAGCTTTTGATATTTATCATCAATATGGTACCTTATTTGATGAATTTCAAGGTAATCTTGCAGAATTTCAAGGAATAAGGAACCTACTAGAGGAACATCTTAATATATCCTTTTTATATCCACTAACCATTGATTATTCGCTAAAGATGAAACTATCTCCATCAGAGAGAGAAATAGTAAAAAGAGCATCAGATTTTATGAGGGATCATAAGCAAGACCATTTTTATTCAATCTACTTGCTTCCAGATAACATTTGTACTCCAAAAGATTTCGAAATTATCAAGCTGTTAATCGAGAAAAAAATATTCAATCCAATTGACATTTCATCAGACTAAAGATTTTATTTATATTCCATTTGCTACTAGTTTTTATACGATTTTATCTTTATATACGTGAATTATATCAGTCATAGAGTAGAGATAAAGGCAATTTTATATTACAATTGAGAGATGATTAGAAATGGATAAACAATCTTGTGAGAAGCACGAGAAATACAATCATTATTGTGAGGACTGTAGAGAAGCACAGCGTAAATTTGAAATACAACAAGAAGTTTTACGATTAGAACGTGGACAAGCTCCACTAAGGAGAGGAATAGGTAAACCTCCCTCAAGAAAGCGGTTTGGAACTGTTTCTGTTAACATTAAACCAAAGTACAAAAAATACCTTAAAATTCTTCTCCCGTCTATTGTGATAGTTTTAGTAATTTTAACTGTATTCTGGTTTTGGCCAGCATGGTTTGGACCTTTAAATTTAAACAATCAGCTTTATCAAAATAAAGCAGGAGGATTAAATTTTTATGAATATTATTTTCTGAATTTTTGGTCAATAAACTTCTTTTTTAATAAAACTGCTCTTACGGGGGCGATTATTGGTTGTGTAATAATGAGTTTGCCACCTAATCAAAACCTCTTAACAATGATAGGAACTCGTCTTAAATTTGGGAAACCTTCCCGTTTAAAATCCCTTGTATTCTGGTGGACTGGTGGATTTGTATTATTTTACTTAATTGGTATGATGCTTGATTTTGATGGGCAGTTTTCTTGGGTTTTATATCTATATGAAAAAGGGGAAATTACGTTATCACCATTCACAATATTTACAGATGCATTGAATGTACTTCTAAATCCAACTAATATAAATATTGAGTTTATCTTTGTCTATACTAGATTATACTTACCGTTGATCTATTATATTTTCGGAATAATTATTTTTCGATTGATCCTCAATATTGCAAGTAATTATTATTTAAGAAGAAATGATTTTAATGTAGCAACAAACGCTTTAGTAATAAGTGGGTTAATTTTCGGGGTAATATTCTTTAGTTTACCCGCCTATGCTTTAGATGGAATCCAAGTAATCCAAATGTGGTCATTGATTTTAGCATTTTTTATCCTTACGGGATTAGGTATAGTAGTTTTTATATATGGTCGCATAAAATTGAGAAAAGAACCTACTCGTAGGATGATAATAAATCCTCGAAGATTAAGAATGGGAATACTAGCAACTGCAATTATTATCGTGATAATAATCCCAATGCTAATCAGCATTGGCCCAGCAATTACATTAAGTAATACTTCAGTTTATACTGAATATCAATGGACAAAAAAAACTCAAAGGGAAATTCTATGGACAAGAACGTGTGCAGGATTAGAGATGTTCGAGGAGCGTTCAATTGAAAACTTTACATTATCCTCAGATCCAGCAAATGATACTCAAATGATTTCACGTATTAGACAATTCGATCAAGATTTTGCAGTTCAAAGTTTAGCAGCAAAAATCGGTACCACATTTGAAGGTCTTGCAGATTCCGATATTGTATATATAAATGGATCCGAATATTGGGTTGCACCAAAAACCATTAGAATATCTCAATTTGTTGGAGACCCTGTTAGAACCAATACGGAATTATACGATCACATCGAAGGTTTTTTAGCTTTAGATACTAATACGGGAAATTTAGTGAATGTTAGTTCAGTATTCAACGTTTCTGATGATTATCCAATATTCTTTGGGGAATCTGAAAGCCAGAGGTTCTTGGAACAACACGAATCTAGTGGAGGATTAGGTGCGTATGATGAATCAATTCTCCTTGGGACAGAATGGAGAGGGGGAATCCCAAATAATAAATATTTATATCAAGGTGAACCAGATGGCATTCTAACAGGTTTAGAATCTTTTTGGTATACGGTAAATTTAGGTCTATGGGGATATGTCTTCAATACAAGTGCTCATCAATTTTTAATTAATAGAAATGTAATTCATCGTGTTAGGAATATTTTGTTACCACAATTATCCATTGATAATGATCCCTATTTAGTATTTGATAGGGAACAAGGAACAATGTATTATGCTGTATCAATCTTCACTACGATAAATATTGGTTCATATGCTAGAGCCCCAATCTTGAGATTTCTTGGTATAAGCTTGATTGATGTAAAAAATGGTGAGATGAATTTTTACAAAAATCCTAAGTTAGTAGAATCAATATCGGATCAAACCTATCCTTTATGGAGCTTTTACATGAAAAATTCAACCTATCACTGGCAGGTAGCACCTCTTTGGTTGAAGAATCAACTAAGATACCCTGAAAGTTTGTTTGAATTGCAATTAGAAGCCAACTATATATATCATGTTCAAGATTTAAAAACTTGGAAAAGAGGAGATGATTTCCATGAAAGACCAATTAATGGAGATCTCTTTTATATTGAGACAAATCTTGGGGATGGTATAGAATATGTTGGCTTAGATCTGGTAGAATATAAAGGTACAGAAGCAAAAACATTAGCAGGTATGTATGTTGTTCGACATGGTACCAATTTCGGAAAAGCTATTTTTTATCATACAAGAAATTCTACTGAAAACTTAATTGGCCCTCAAACGGCAAGAGATACATACCAAACTGAGGCAACACAAGAAATCTCCTTGATCTCAGGTGCTAGAAACGGGAATACACTCCTATATCCTCTTGGTGGTTCAGTTTATTATTATATCCCAACTTATAGTTCAATTGGAGGATTACAACAATTGAAATTAGCGGGATTTGTAGAAGCATTTACTAGGAAAGTAGGTTATGGGTCAGAAGCTTTTGATGCATACAATAAATTAGGGAACATCGGACCTGCGGTTTTCACGCTTACTACCGATGCAGAAAATCCAGATATTGACGGAAATTTCAAATTGAATTGGACAGAGTCATTATTAGCAGATTCTTATTCAATTTATCAAAACAATAGTCTCTTAGTAAAAGATTTACCAAGCACACAAACTGATTATTCAATATCTGATCTAGGAACTGGAGTATATGAATTTTTCGTTGTTGCTACAAATTCATTTGGGAATTCAACCTCAAACACTATTACTGTTAACATTCAAATTCTTGCAATAACTTATGATTTTCAAATGGAAGATTCTATAATCTTACCTGATGATCTAGCTAGTTTTAGAATCGAATTAGAGAATATTAATGAGACTCTTTCAGCCCCGGGACATGAAATCCAAGTGAATCTATCCTTATACCGAGAGGGAGGAGGAGTTTTTACCATTTTAGTTTCTCCTAGCCTTTATCCATTGGAGAATGCAACCTTTAACTTTGCAATAAATAATAAAACTTATTCTGGTATCAACTTTACATTGATTAATACTACACTTTTCTCTGGAGAAGGAATAATATTAAATGGATTTGTAAATAGTACCACAACTGATATTGTCATAAGATTTAAGTGGATTTTAATTGTTGATAAGACTATAATCTATACATCTGAAGAAGAACTAATAAATGTATCCTAAATCTTTTTTTCCTTAAATTTCTTTAATATATTGTAATTAAGATGAAATATGATATAGAAAATTATTTACTTATAGTTAAAGTTTTAAAGAACGGAGGTAGAGAAGAAGTAATGAATACCAAAAGGTGTTCATTACGTTAGTATCATTACTTCCCTCTAACGAGAGAAATCAATACATTTTTTCGAGTTGCGCCTTGAAAAGAATCATTATTCAGAGAATAATTGCTTATCCAATGACTAATATTATCGTTCGATAACCTTGCCAGTTCTCGCGAATTGGTCGGATTGAACACCGGAAATTAACCAGAAGGCTAATTTTTTAGTTCAGATTATAATTTTACTCATAATCTCCTTTCTTATCGCTGCCGATAACCGATGGTTATAATGTATCGAAATAATAATACTTCTTCTCGACAATCTATACTTTGAAGGATTCATATTTAAATGAAGCTATTAAGCGGTTATTAAAAATTTTTGTCGTTAAAAACAGCGTATAGATTTTTTTTGTCGAAGTATGATTTATTCTATATACTATTTAGAAAAAATTCTAATTCTGTCCTACTTAAATAAAAATTATGAATTCAGAGTTAGAATACGCTAAAAAAGTTCTTTCTGAAAAATTTTCTTTTAATGCGGATTTTTTATATAACACTGTGAAAGAGCTAGAATTGGAAAAATCAGCTAAAATCCTTGATATAGGCACAGGTTTTGGTGTTATGTCAATAATTCTAGCCCTTCAGGGATATATAGTCACCACTGGAGAACCTGAAGGGCATAACTGGGCGAATTGGCGTGAATCAGCCAAAAGATTATCACTTGAGGATATGATTACTTTTCAATTTTTCCGAGCCGAAGATTTGCCATTTGAGGATAAATCTTTTGATGCTGTCTTTTGTTATACATCCTTACACCATATTGATGATAAATATTTAGCCTTGAAAGAATTTGTTAGGGTGACTAGAGAAAAGGGATTGATTATAATCTTTGAATTCAATCCTGATGGAGTTGAGGTTGTCCGACAACGCTGGTCTCACCATCCTGATGCGATAACCCCAGAAGATTTCTCACAAAACCTACCACTTTCTTTAAATATTAAGAAAGGTAGATATGTAAACGCCTTCATTTTTGAGAGAAAATAGCCCAGAGATTTGGAAAAAAAAGAAATTAACCTTCTCACCTTAGAGGAAAAATTTGTTGTGATTATCTATTTTTTTTGATGAAATATAAATCGAATGGAGAAATAACTATCCTTAATTGATTAATTTTTTGGTGGATAAATATGATAAAAACAAAAGTAACTGAAATGTTGGGATGTAAGTATCCAATCATATCAGGAACAATGGCGAATATCTCCAATCCCGAGTTTGTCGCCGCTGTGAGTAATGCAGGAGCCTGTGCTGTATTAGCTAGTGCTAATTATAAAACTCCTGATGAATTACGAGAGGCAATTAAAAAAACGCAATCATTAACTAAAGAAACTTTTGCGGTAAATATTAACTTATTTCCTGCAATGATGCCACAAGATAAATTGGAATTATACGTTGAAGCTACTCTTGATGAAGGTGTAAAGGTAATAGAAACAAGCGGTCATAAAGCACCAGCAGATTTGGTTCCAAGGTTTAAAGATGGGGGTGCTACCTGGATTCATAAGTGTGCAGGTGTTAGATATGCTAGAACAGCTGCATCCTTAGGTGCTGATATAATTACCGTGGTTGGGTATGAAAATGGTGGTGCTACAGGAACACTTGATATTGGTACTCTTGTTATGACGCCCTGTGTTGTAGATGCTGTAGATGTCCCAGTAATTGCCGGAGGAGGAATTACTGATGGTCGAGCTATTGCTGCTGCTTTAGCACTAGGCGCTGAAGGAGTTATCATGGGAACGAGGATGATGGCAACTAAAGAATGTCCAATTCATGATAACTTAAAACAAGCTTTTGTAAATAGTCAGGAAACTGATACTCATTTGGTTATGAGATCTATTCGAAACACCCATAGAGTGTGGAGAAATAAAGCTGCTGAGAAGATTATAGAACTGGAATCCAAAAAAGCCCCATTACAAGAAATTATTCAAGTTGCTTCTGGACAAAATGCATTAAAGATGTACCAGGAAGGAGATCTAGATGCTGGTATGGTAAGTTGTGGGCAAGGTATAGGCTTAATTAAAGATATTCCAACCGCAAAAGAACTATTAGATAGGATAATGAAAGAAGCCGAGGATGTTATAAATAAGCTAAAAGCCATAACACAAATTTAATTCTCTATTTTCCTTATTTTTTTAATATAATTCTATTTTTTGTAATAAAAAATTGATCCGAGATAAAATTATGAAAGATAAATTAAAGGGATTTCCTGTAGTTATGGAGATGGCAATCCGATGGGGAGATATGGACGCAAGAGGACACGTTAATAATACTGTTTATTACAGGTATTTTGAAAGTACACGTATAGCATTATTTGAATTATTGAATGTTTATTTAGAACCAACCACTGCAAAGATCGCCCCTATATTGGCTTACCAAGACTGCTATTATAAAGCACCTTTAGTTTATCCCGATACAATATTCGTTGGTGCTAAAATAGAGCGATTTGAAGAATCAAAAATAATTATTCATCACTCTATCGTTAGTAAGAAACTAAATCGAATCGCAGCTGAAGGGGAAGCTCAAATTGTATGGTACAACTATGAAGAAAAAAAAAGAACACTCTTACCTGAAGATCTTAAAAAGGCAATACTGGAACTAAATCATAAAAGGGATTAATCAAAGAATAAATAAAAAATAAAATAAAAGAATTAATGAAATTATCTCATTTTAAATAAGCAGCATTTTTATGTATTGCTGCTTCTGCTTCTTTCATAATTCTTTCAATGATATCGTCTACACTATCAATACTCTTAATAATACCGATTGATTGACCAAGTAATACTGCACCATTTTCAGTATCTCCATTGTAAACCCTTTCATAAGCACCTGCATCTCGTGCCATTTGTTCAGGTGTTATTGATTTTTCGTATGCCATCATCTCCTCCTTAGTTGAAGGAGCTGGATGTTCTAAGGCGTATTTGTTTCGGTATAATCTGATAGGACCAAAGGAGCCTGTAAACAAACCAGTGTCTTGAGGTGTTCCCGGAGGAATCAGAGATTTATAGGCTTCATTAAATTCGCTTTCTTTTGAAGCTATGAAGCGTGAACCCATAGCTATTGCCCCAGCACCTAATGATAAGGCAGCTGCTAAGCCCTCACCCGTTGCAAATCCTCCACATGCAATTTTAGGTAAATCAGGAAAAGCTTTTGTCAATTGTTGAAGTAAAACTAAGGTCGTAACCTTCTCATAAGACTGATGTCCTCCACCTTCTGTACCCGTACATACAATTCCATCTACTCCAGAATCAACACATTTTTGGGCTAACCATAATGCAGGTGCCACATGAAAATGCTTTACTTCTGATCTTTCTCGTAATTCTTGGAAGTTTTTCGAAGCTGGTAAAATCTTTGAAGATCCTGCAGAAGTTAACCAATAAATACATTGCTCTCTCATTTTAGGATTATTCATAACGATCTTCGGAACGTCAGTACACATTTCCCTTACCCCGATATTATTTCGGGATGTAAGAAAATTGAGACCAAAAGGCTTATCTGTGTGTTCAATCATGTATTCTATACTTTTCTTATGTTCTTCAACTGGATTTGTTCCAATTATATTCACATTCGATAATACACCCAATCCACCCTTCTCACTTACGGCAAGAGCTAAGTCTCTTGTAAAAAATGGACCCATCGGAGCACTAAAGATTGGGTATTTTATCCCAAACATTTTTGTAATATTTGTTTCAATCATTTTATAAATCACCTTTTTGATTGAGTTGTATAAATTAACAGAATTATTAAAATTAATTTTTTGAATGATATTTTTTTTCAAAAATAAACTTCTTCTTGAAATAAAATTTGAATTTGTATTTTTATTTAATAAAAATAACGATTGTCAAAAAGTTACTTAAAAAATAGAGAGAAAAAAAATTTAAAATCCACAATTATTAAAGCTAAAATTGGGATAACCTTGTGCAGCATCTATTCGAATTTTAGCATCCTTCAAAGAGATTGCTTCCTCATAATATCTTGGATTTAATTCTCCAAGAGGTTCAGGGTCTTCAATCTTCTCGATTTTTTCCACCAACACTTCTTCATATATTAGGACCATTTTTTTATTCACTTTATTTGGTTTTTTTATTATAATTATAGTATTGAAAGGATTTAATATATAGTTTATAATTGGAAACTCTCTATGGACTCTTAGACTATACTTAGATTTCAATTCTAATATCATTGAATAATAACTTTCATATCTATGACTTATTGAGTCTAATCCATGTTTATACAATGGAATTATAATTGAATTCAAGACAAAATGTTAATCTTCCAGAATGAAAGTATTTTATTAATAGTCTAACCTTTAATAATTAAGCTACTAGATAAATTAGGAGAAGAAATGTGGAAAAAAAAGCTTTTCAAGACTATTATTCCGAACCAATGAGTCACTGTTATGGTTGTGGAAGATTGAATGATGCCGGTATGAAGATTAAAAGTTACTGGGATGAGGACGAAAAAAGGAGTATTGCTAGATTCACCCCAAAATCGCATTACATTTCTTTTCCGGGATATGTGTATGGAGGATTATTAGCCTCCCTGATTGATTGTCATGGAACTGGAACTGCCGCAGCTGCTGCATACAAGTCAGAAGGGCGGAAAATGGGTACAGAACCAGAGTTAAGGTATGTAACCGCTTCAATTCATGTCGAATACCTAAAACCAACCCCCATTGATCACGAATTAGAGTTAATTGGTGTGGTAAAAGAAATCAAGGGAAAAAAAGTCATAGTAGAAGTAAACTTATATGCAAATGGGCAATTATGTGTTAAAGGAGAGGTTTTAGCTGTCAAAATTCCCGAGAATATGATGTCTAAAAACTAAGAATAGTAAGTAGAAACCTACTTGTAAACTAGAACATTTTTCTTCTAATTTAAGAAATGATTAATTTTATTTAGGTTCCCGTTCAATTAGTATAAAAGGTGATTATTTTTGGTATTGAAAACAAAAATTACTGAAATGTTTGGAATTAAGCATCCAATTGCAAGTGCTGCGATGGGACCTTTCAGAACTACTGAATTGGCCGTTGCAGTAGCAGATGCAGGTGGATTGGGCATGATTTCTCATACAAACGTCTCTATGGATGGGTATGAAAAGAATTATATCGATGCTATGATAAAAAACCTTGATTATGTTGTTGAACATACTGATGGTATTTTCGGCTTCAACGTTAGGACATCCAGACTTGAACCGGTTGATGATTTAATCTCAGAAACTGCAAAACATATAATGGCGAATCCTAAATTAAGAGAACAATGTCTATATGCACTCACCAGTGCGGGATCAGCAGCTAGAATGCCTCGTAATCCAGATTTTCAAAAACTAAGAGAGAGTACGGAGATTAAACATTTCCATGTTGCTCCTGCGCTTTGGTTGGCGGATAAGTGTGTTGCAGCAGGATGTGACGGGCTCGTGGTAACTGGATTTGAAGGAGGAGGTCATCAATCTTATGAAAAAGTTGGGGGAATGGTGCTACTCCAACAGGTGCAACAAAAACATCCAGATATTCCTAAAATTGCATGTGGAGGATTTGCAACGGGTGAGGGCTTAGCAGCTGCTTTAGCAATCGGTGCCAGTGGTATTGCGATGGGTTCACGTTTCATAGCTTCTAAAGACAGTGAATTTCATGAGAACTATAAAAATGTGGTGCCACCTGCTAAAGCTTCAGATACAATTATCAGAACAGGATCTTTAGGAACTATTAGGTATTGGAAGAACAAATATGCCATGTCAAAAGGCTTAGTAAAGACTAAAGAAGAAAAAATGGCAGAAGAAAAAGCTTTAGCAGATCACAGAGCTGAAATTTCTCAAGAAGATCTCGCTGAAGAATTGAGAAGAGATGCAAAAGCTGCTTTTGCAGCTTATCAAGGGGATATGGAGAATGGCGGTGTATTACTCGGTCAGAGTATAGGAATAATAGACAAATTAGAGAGCGTTTCGGATATCATTGAAAGAGTTGTAAGAGATGCCGAAAAAGCATTAAAAAGATCAGCTTCCTTTATAATGTAATTTTTTTCATTCCAATTCTTTTTTTTCATCATCTAATTATTCAAAAACTCTAATTCGGAAAAGAAAGCTTTATTTAGATCCCGATTTAATTAAGATTTGAAGGTGAACTAATATGGTTTTAAAAACAAATATTACTGAAATGTTTGGAATTAAACATCCTATAGCAAGTGCAGCGATGGGACCGTTTAGAACTACTGAATTAGCTTTAGCAGTCACAGAAGCAGGGGGGCTTGGTATGATTTCTCATGCAAACCAGTCGATGGATGGTCGAGAGCCAGATGCATTAGTTGCTTTGAAAAAAAATCTCGATTTTGTGGTTGAGCATACTGATGGCATTTTTGGATTCAATATTAGGACTTCCAGACTCACACAAGATTGCGACAAATTAATTTCTGAAACCTCTAAACACATCATGGCAAATCCCAAATTACGAGAGCAATGTCTTTACGCTCTCACTAGTGCGGGTTCGGCATCAAGAATGCCATTAAACAAAGACTTTCAAAAGTTAAGGGAAAGTACTAATATTAAACATTTCCATGTGGCTCCTGCACTTTGGTTGGCAGATAAATGTGTGACCGCGGGTTGTGATGGCCTTGTTGTAACTGGATTTGAAGGAGGAGGTCACCAGTCATATGAGAAAGTGCAAGGTTTAGTTTTATTACAACAAGTACAACAAAAACATCCTGATATTCCAAAAATTGCTTGTGGTGGTTATGCTACAGGGGAGGGTTTAGCGGCGGCTTTAGCTATTGGTGCTGGGGGCATTGCGATGGGTTCAAGGTTTATTGCATCTAAAGATAGTGAATTTCATGAAAACTATAAAGCGGTAATACCTCCCGCTCAAGCTCAAGATACCATCGTTAGAACTGGGACTTTAGGCACCATTAGACTCTGGAAGAATAAATATTCTCTGCAAAAAGGTTTAGTTAAAAGTAAAGAAGAAAAAATGGCAGAAGAGAAAGCAAGATCAGATCATCGTACCGAGATCTCACAGGAAGAATTAATGGAAGAATTAAGAAAAGATACATATGCAGCTTTTGCGGCTTATCAAGGTGATATGGAGAATGGATCGGTTTTACTCGGACAGAGTATAGGAATTATAGAATCCATCGATAGCGTTTCAGATATTATAGAACGAGTTATAAAGGATGCAGAAAAAGCCCTGAAAAGAGCAATAAGTCTTATTCAATAACAGTCTTTTTTTTCTATTTTTTTAATATTTCTTTTCTATCCAAAATCTCAATTATTGGACTTATCATTATATTAAAATAGTGATTAATTAATTAAATTAAAAAAGAAAAAAAATTTCAGAATTGAGATAAGTGATTCTATAATGAAAGCAGTAATTATATATGGAAGTCCTCGACATAAGAAATCTGCTTCTTATCATGTCGGCTATAATTTTGGGGAGGGATTGAAACGAGCTAGTGTTGAAGTAGAAGAAATAATGGTATGTAAACAAAAAATCAATCATTGTCAAGGGTGCTTTACATGTTGGACAAAAACTCCAGGAGTTTGCGTCCATAATGATGATATGGTTGAAAACTTAACTAAGCTTCGGATGGCAGATCTTGCAGTCTTTACTACACCCCTCTACATCTACCATGTTCCTGGTTTAATGAAAGATTTTATGGATCGAATGCTCCCATTAGTTGAACCATATTTAGTAGATAGAAATGGTATCACTTCTCATCCAAGAAGAGAGCCCTCCAACCTTCAAAAATGGTTTCTTATTAGTGTTGCTGGATTTCCGGAGCCTACTCATTTTGATGCTTTAACATTAGGTTTTAAAAAGGCTTTTGGTTCGTTAGGACATGTAGGTGAAATTTTAATTGGCGGGGCGGAAATGATGAGTAAGGATGACTACCAAAATTCCTATAAGGATCTTTATAGTTTAGTTGAACAAGCAGGCTTTGAAGTAGCTACAGATGGATTCGTTTCTGAAACAACTCAACAAAAAATTAAAGATAAAACTCATTTTACAGAGAAACAGATTCAAAATTTAAGACAAGTTGGTAATAAATATTGGGACGCGCTACAACCTAAAGATACATCTGATGTCGAAATTGTTATCCCTGAACAAGAACCTCTAAAAACAACAGATGATGGGATAACATCTTTTTTTGCAGGAATGGCTACCCAATTTAATCCAACTGCCGTACCTGAGCTTAACTGTGTGATTCAATTTAAGCTTGATGAGAACTTATATTATCTAATAATCAACAATCATGAATGTGAAGCATATGAAGGAACTCACTCAAATCCGACCATGACTCTGATCTCCTCAATAGATATTTGGATGAAAATTTCATCGGGAGAAATTGATGGTAGAAAAGCGTTTATGGATGGGCTTTACAAGGTGGAAGGAGATATGAGTATTTTATTGAAACTTAACCAACTTTTTTCCTAATTATTAATTTTTCCGGTTAAAACCACCTCCCAGAAGTGGTCTTTATTTTTAATATGTAGTATAATAAAAAGTAATCCCATAACTGAGACCATTATACCATTAACTAGAATTCTAGCATACAAAAAACCCACTTCAAGGTTCCCACCAACTGAAAAAATCATTACAATAATTCCAACAAAGTTGTATGGACTATCAAATGGCCATAAAGTTGGATTGAAGGGATGCATAAGTATGTCTAAAAAGAGGTGGAAGACAATTCCTAATATACATGACAATAAAAGAGTTGGTGAAAATCTACAAATTTCCTTTATTTTTTTCTTATCGAGACGAAATAGGGTGGAAACTATTATAGGATAAATGTAAACTGTCGTAAACACTGAAATCACAGTTCCTAACGTAAGTGCTCCTAACAAACTATGGAGAATAAGATGATCAGGGAATATTCCTGAAAAGAAAAAAAAAAGGAATGGTACTTCAATATCTGGGATGAAAGAACCCACAATTAGGGCAGGTAAATTCAATCTTTTATCAATTTTTGATAACCCCCATGCTATAGGATAGTGAAATGGTGTTAATGGCATAAATAATCTCTTCTAATATGTTTTTGAAATTTGGATAACATTTAATTAGTTACGTCCCATTCTCTTATTGCTGAAACTAAGTTTAAAAAATGTTCTTTGAAGTTAAGAAGAGTTGAATATTCGTGAAAAATTGATGATGATTTCAGTTGGAACAATTGATACGAATATTTTCTTCTTTTTGGTAGCCATCTTTTCTCTGATATCTCTTTATAAAGTTCAAAACCTGATTGTTTAGATTTTAGTCTTAATTTATTTGAAGCCATATAAACTCTTATCATATGCGATTCTACTTCCCTATGTTTTATTAATTTGCATTGTAAATCAAAGCGTACATAATATGGTGTTTTTAGCTTTATGATGTATTTATCATGAAGGATACCTCTCAGGATTGGAATGGTAATACTTGAGAAAATATAGATTAGTAATATTCGAACATTGAGAGAGAAAACTAAATAATCAAGAGAATAAGACAACCCTATATTGATCACAATAAAGAAAATAATTGATAAACTATTGAATATAATGAAGCTCAATCCTTTTTTGTATTTCCTTTCCATTTCAAAATCTAAAGTATGTAATTCTTCCTTAAGAAAATTGACTAATGTAGGAGAAAACCGGCTATAGGACAAAAGGAAGAAGTGGATTAATAAGAATAGAAATAATAGAAACCAGAACATAATTTGATCAGACAAATATTTAGTAGTAGTCTGTTCATAAGGGATCATGAAAAATTGATAGGTCACATATAAACCAACTAATGAAATTATTAGAAAATATATCAATAGCAAGTTCTTTATATATTCTGTTTTGATGATCCGAAAAAAATTTGAGTCATGAAGCTGATCTTCACTGTTTTGAGCAGGTAATATAGTATTAAAGTCATTCATTTAATATCACCCCATCTTTTTGTTTTATTCTTCTCTTCCTCAGGAGATGTCCAAAATTTCTGAACAATTTCACGAAATAGTTTAAAATCGGGATTATCCTCTTCATTTAATTTCACCATATGGAATTTACTTGTTTTTTTTCTAATTGTGATGTAATTATGCTCCTCTAAGAATTCAAACGCGTGAATTAATTTTTCACGTCTATCAAGATTTAAACAATTCATTATATCTGTCTTGGAAATTACTTCTTCTGAACCTTGTAATTTTGCCAAACTCATTAACACTTGCCCTCCCCTTAGAGAAAATACAGTAGTTACCTTATCAAAAATTCTGCAAATAGTCTTAAAAAGCGCATTCAAATCATTTAGAAAATTAACCTTTTTACTCCCTTTTAATTCTAATATTTCCTCGAAGAGATCCAGATTATATTTCTCAATAAATGCTTTAACTGAATTCATGCTAAGTATAGAAGAGGCGTCTTTATAATTAAAACCTTCTATACATAGTTTTTATATTTTTAAATATATATTTGATATAAACAAAAATTATGTCTTACAAGACATAGACTTTGTTTTTTACGGCAATATTTAGTACTGAACCTTTTTAAACCTTGTTTTCAATTAAGAATTACATAGGAGAGATCTAGGATATTTCAAATTAAAAATTATTCGGTAGGGAAGAATGATTATGGGAATAGAAAATATGAATGATCTTAATCGAAAACAAATAGTTTTATTTGGATTTGAGTTAAACCGTGTTCAAACTGTTTTATTATTAATTTTATCAATCTCAGGGACTTTTTTACTTCCTCTTTTCTTAGCTATCGAAATTTTCTCCAATTTATTTCAGGCAATATTTTTTGATGTTCCAAATTATTTCTTAATAATTGAAAGGTTCCCAGAATACAAAACTGATGTTTGGTTCTTATACTTTTTTGCTCCGATCATTACCAGAATAATTGTGAATTTCATTATGCTTTCTCTAAGTATTTATATTCTGAAAAAAATTTTAAAACCAGCAAATCTCAAGAATAAATATAAAGAAAAGGTAGTTGAAAAGGATAGAACCACAAATTGGTTCGGTTTAAGATTGACACACGGGCAATCTTTATTTATATATATCTTTTCTTTGATGGGGATTTTGTATAGTGTTCAGTTTTTTTTTGAATCTTCTTTTTCTTATGATTTTATATTACATATTCAGTATTTCTGCAAAATAGGGGGATTTTATAATCAATCATCCTCATTTATTATTTTAATTATTATCAGTACAATTTTTATTTTAATGTGTTTGTATAGTATGTTAGTAGTTAAAAAAAGGAAAGTAGAAACATCCACAAAAATGACCATGAAAAATTATGGTCTAATTATCTTCATCGCTTTCCTCACAATATTTCTATTCTTTCTCATGAGAATCTTATGTCATCTTTTTCTTTTTACAGATTTATCATATATTTTTGGTGCATCTCCTGTAGCAATTAATGCAAGTCAATTACTAGATCTTATCGTAACGATGATTATATTAATTGTCTGCATAGTAATGATAACTCTAAGCTATTTTATGAGAGAAGAAAAGCCTAAACAACCAATAATCACTACTGAAATCACTTGGTTTCGAATTAGAATAACAGCAAATAGAGCCATTATATTGCTTTCATTATCAATTCTATCAATTTTATATCTTTTCTATATCTATCAATCGCTTTTTTTAACAGGAGGTTTAGTTAATTTCTTACTAGCTCCCTCCGTTGTATTACTTCCTATTATTTTAATCTGTTATTACTCAGTCAATAAAATACTAAAAAAAAAGAGAATCTATCATTACTTAGATTCAATAGAAAGCTCTGAGATCATCAAAACAAAATGGTTTAAGTTACAAATAAGGAAAATAGATTCTATCGTACTTCTTTCTATAAGTAGTGGAATCGTTGTACTATACTTTTTTTATTTGACAGGAATAAATAATTTTCTCAGTGAAACAATAATTGGGATAGGCTTTAGTATCATGTTCCTCCATGAATTAATTGGTTTTATTGTTATCATGACTGTTTTAGTTATTTTGATAGCTATTTCAATTTATACAATCAAAAATACACTCCCCTCAATTAAATCTCGTAAGTAATTAGATTGTTTTATTTAGGATTTAAATAAGAAATAGGTAATAAAATTTATGAATATTGTGATTGAGTTGGTTCGTTACACCAGTATCTTAATAATAGGGATTATATTAATCTTATGGTATGAAAGAAAAAAAGGGTGGAATATTCAATTTAAAATATCTTTTTTCTTTATTGTTTGCTGGAAATCTCTTATGTTTATTATATTAATAAGTATTAACCTCATTTATGATCTTGTTTTTTATAATATCTATGAACTCCATTTTGTATACCCAATTATTTCGGTCGTAGTATCCTTCTTTATTAATATACTTCTTGGAGTTAAAATTTTTAAATATGTATATAATCAAAAAATTCAAGAATCGATAGTTATCGTTCTTATAATCGTCATAATCGAGATGATTTTAGAGAGCATTTTCTTATACTCTTTTCTAATTCCAGAAACAATTTCTCATTTCGATGCAGATACAATATGAATTGTATCCGATTTCTGATTATTTACTTTTTTTTTTAAGGAAATAATAAATTAATGTGAAACTTATAAGTGAGGAGGGTATAATAATTACTAGAAATAAATCCCAGTAAAACTCAAAGCATCTCCCGTTGTATTCTTCAGGATTTTTCATCAAAATTACATTCCTAGCTAAAGTTCCACTCATATATAAATTTCCTAAAGAATCTAAAGCTATACCACTACAGCTTTCATCAGAACATCCTGTAATTCTTTTTTCCCATATTGATAATCCCTCTTGATTAAATTTTTCTATATATATGTCTGTACAAATACACAAAGAGTCAGAAAAAAAACTATTATCAATACACTTCACAATTCTATTTTGAGCAACATAAATGTTGTCAGAAGAATCACTAACTAAAGATTCTGAGAAAGATCTTTCAATAGTTTGATTCCATAATAAAAATCCTGAACTATTAAGTTTAAATAATGCTCTCGTTCCTGAAGCAATAATGTTATCTGAGGAATCAATGGTTACTTCAGAAATATGATAGTTATTGAAAGTAGCATTCCATTGAATTAATCCGGTAGTATTTAATTTAATTAGTATACCATTATCATTATATCTCCCCCCAATATAGAGATTATCATCTGAATCTATTGCTAAAGCATTTCCTTCTTCATCAAAACCATTCCCTGCTAAAGTAATATTCCATACTTGTGCTCCAGAGCTATTAAATTTAACTAAAGAAATATCCATAAAATTAATTTGATTAGATATTATATAACCTACAAGATATATATTGTTTAAAGAATCTATTGCCATATCATTACAGAAATCCACCCCCTTACGCTCCCAACTAACATTCCACATTTCATTACCACCATTATCATATTTCAAAAGAATCATATCCTGCTCGTTTAATGAAGTTAATCCCATACCCCCTGCTATATATAGATTGTTTAAGGAATCAACTGCAAGTGAATTGCACCAAATCTTTTCTGCTCTCTCATCGCTCCAAATCCGATCCCATAACACGTCACCTGATGAATTATATTTTATAAGGTTCAAATATCCTCCTGAAGTAGCCCCAACAAAAATATCATTTGAAGAGTCTAACACTATTGCACTCCCATATCCCTCGCCATATTTATTCCAAATCCGTGTCCAAGACGTATTATTCGTAGAAATATTTAAATTTCTCGTAGTTTTTCTCTCAAATCTTTCTCCAAAATACCCATTTTTCGAGATTCGAAAATCAAGTGTTAGGATAATAAAAAGCAATAAAAAACTTATGTAAATTTTAATTTTTCTCTGAAATTCCAGTCTCATCAGAATTCTTCCTGGATATTTGTGATTTATTATACAGTGTAAATATTTAAAACTTATTTAATGAGTTAAGGAATGTTCTGATATATGATATAACCCATAAATTTCATATAATATTAAATCTTTCCTGAAATTCTTTCAAAATATGCTTCTTTGTACTTTGAATGAATACTAAATCCTAATTTCTGATATAATTTAAGAGCAACATCGTTATCTTTCTTAACATTCAATCCAATTTGATTCACTACACCATCAAACGATTTTAATAATCGAATGATACATTTTTTTGCCAAGCCTCTTCCTCGAAAATTTGGGTTTGTAGTTATATTGCCTAATACTGCTATGTTATATAGTGGAGAAAATACATGTACACCCGCCACGGACACAATCTTATTTTCTGATTTAATTCCGTAGTATTTACCTGTTTTTAACATATTAGGTATAAAAGAACTTTCAGGATAAGCAGTTTTATACAATGAAAGAATCTCTAGTTCGTCATCTTGATTAAGTAGGATGGTATCAGTTGTATCAAATAGGGTAAGAGTAGCTACTTCTTCCGGTAATTTCATCTTCAAGTGAGATCCTAAAAACGTCATTTTATAATCTGATTGGAAATAGTTATGAAAATCCTCTTGATAATGGCAATAGAAACGATCAGGAAGCTCTTTAATAATTTGCTGAATTAGAAAGGGAATTTTTTCAGCAGATCCAAATATTAGGAGTGTTGGGATCTCTAATCCCCTAAATAGCAATATAACCTCTTTTAATTGACCATTTTCCTCTAATCCAAACCATGTACAATTTGAAAAATAGAAATCATCTAGATCTCCTATGTGATAAGCAAATAAATAGACGTCTTCCTTAAAACGCTGGTATAAAATGGCTTTATCTTTTATTTCTCTTATCAAAATTCATCTTACCTATGCTTGACGTTTAATATTGGTGTATTTTATCGACCTGATTTATAGGTGGTTTCCCATTCGCAACATTGTTAATATTTTGAAGAATTATTTTAAGAGCATTTCCAGAATATTTAGTCATTTCCACAAATCCGATATTATGAGGTGTTGAAATTAC
>JBHLOF010000101.1:3589-13863 GCA_048940805.1 Promethearchaeota archaeon | reverse complement strand
CTGGAATTGTAAATAATATCTTAAATCCTAATCTCAAATCCTTTAGAAATGAATTCTTTTGAACCATTCCATTTTTAGCTGTCTCTTTAATGACTGAGGGGATTTTTATCATCAATAAAGGTACCAAGGCGATTAAAAAGGTTACAATGTCTATCCATAATATTAAATCAATTGGAAAAATAATCCATAAAATTGCTGCTATTAATTGAGCGAATATCCCAACTATCCCCGTAAATAAAAAATTAATTCCATTAATCAGGGTTAATCTCTCTTCAGGAACCATCGAAGGAATTATTGCGTTTACAGTGGGAATGTGAAATGCTTGACAGATACTTCTCAAACTAATTATTATTAAAATTATCCATATATTTGCAAATCCAAAAAGAAAAGATAAAATTAAAAGAAAGGTAATGAATGCTTGGGAAGCATCTGCAATTATTATTAATTTTTTACGATTTAATTTATCAGAAAAAACGCCTGCTATAGGTAAAAATATAGTCATTGGGAGAATACGTAAAAAAGTCGCCAATGCTAATATAACTGGATCCCCTGTTTCAACTGTAATCCACCATATCAGTGCGAAAAAAATGATAGAGGAACCAAATAATGAAAATAACTGACCTGACCAAAAAAAAAGATAATTCCTAAAAGTTTTTTTATTTGCTAATTCCTCCATCTTTATTCACTGGTTTTGTAAATCTTTTACTTAATTTTTATGTTATTAATTTTATCAATGATAAGTTGAAAATTATCGTAATCTACATGACGAACTTTTGTAAAACGCCATGTCAGAAATACTACCAATACTCCAATAAGTGATCCATAGAGAAATACGCTTCGAATTCCAATTACTTCAGCAAGAGGTCCAGCGATGATTGTTCCTATGGGAAAGATCGCTGACGATAATGACTGAAGAACGGATGACACTCTTCCCATTTTATCTGGGGGAACTGTGGTTTGGATAATAGTCATATAAATGGTATTGATAATTGGTAAAAGAAGCCCTACCATCCCAGTTCCACCCCATAATACTACAAATGCCCTAGTCGGCGCAAATCCTAAAACTGAAAGTAAGCCCATGAGAAACATCAAACCGATAAAATATACGGTAGTTTTATTTTTCCATTTCTTTTTTATGGTGGTTATTAATCCTCCTAGGATCATCCCGCCATTAAGAAACATACTAATAAATGCTAAATCTAATGCGGTTCCTAAATGAATATCTTTAATATAAAGAGGTAACAACACATTTACTGGGGCAACCAAAAAATTAAGTATCATGTCTAGAATTAAGAGGATTATCATTCCTGGTATTACTTTAATCGTTAGAATTCCCTCCTTAAAATCTCTCCGAAAAGATTTTGTTTGAGTTCTTTCACTCTGTTGAACCAAGTTTCTTACATTTGGTATTCTGACCAATAATAGTGGTATGAGCGCAATTGCAAAAGTGAAAATATCTATCCAGAGAATTAAATTTAATGACAAAAAAGCAATAAGTACCGCTCCAATAACAGGTCCTATAAGTTGTATCAAACTTGTAAAAAGATAACCAACCCCATTTATTCTGCTTAATTTATCTTTTGGTATCATTGTTGGAACGATAGCATTCACAGCAGGCATATGAAAAGCTTGACAAACACCTCTTAAACTATTTATCAACATTACTCCTAAAGGATCCGCTGTTCCTGAGTAAAATAGGACTATAATCCAAATGGTGACCAGTGATTGAAGTGAATCTACAGTAGCAATAAGTTTCTTCCTATCCCATCTATCTATTAAGACTCCTGCGATTGGAGTGAGAAACACCATTGGCAAGAAGTAAAGAAAACTGCCAATAGATAAATATAGTGCACTCCCTGTTTCCACAGTAATCCACCATGTAATCGCAAATTGAACAACTAAAGATCCCATCAAGGAAAATAGTTGCCCCGACCAAAAAAAAAGATAACTCTTAAACGTGCTCCTACTAGCTAACTCTTCCATACCATATCCCCTATATTTCTTTTTTAGTTTTTTTCTCATTTATTTTATACTTTTATTATTCAATCAGCTTTTTGGGAGATTTGCTCATCCATATTAATAGAAGCTTTATCATAATCAATGTATCTAAGATTTGTAAAAAAATATGAAATTATGGCAATGATTATACCTAATACTGCACAGTAAACATAAAGATTAGCAATACCTAAAAACACACTTAAGGGACCAGCTATTATTGCACCGATGGGAGATATTACCATAGATAATGTCAGGATTATAGACATGACCCTCCCTATTTTATCGCTTGGAACCACAATCTGAATAATAGTCATTGATAAGGAATTAACTATCGGTAGAACAAAACCAATTAATAATATTCCTGATGCGATTATTGGGAAAAATCCTATAGGAGCTAGTGCAATCATCAAATATCCAATATTAATTAATAATAAACTTGTGCACATAACTAATATCTTGTTTTTCCATGACTTTTTCAGTGATGGAACCAATGCACCTATAATTGAGGCTGCTGGAATCAACATTTCAATAAATCCAAATAGAAGGATTGTCCCTCCATGTATGTTTATAATATAATAGGGCATTAATACCATCAATGGTTGGAGAAAGAAGTTCACGAACATCGATATGAATAATAAAAGGATAAATCCAGGAATTATTCTAAAGACCTTTATTCCAATTTTAAAATCTGCAAAAAAGGATTGCTTTTCTTTTATTTGGCTAGAGGATCGTACCACAGGTATTTTTATTAAAAGTAATGGTACTAGGGCAATAAGAAAAGTGAGAACATCTACCCATAGGATATATCTAATGTCGAAAAAAGTGAGGAGCATACCACCTATTGGTGCACCGAAAACTTGAATCAGTCCCGTGAAAAGGTAATCAAATCCATTTATCCTACTTAGTTTTTCCGGAGGAACCATTGAAGGAGTAATTGCAATTGCTGCTGGTGAGTGGAAGGATTGACATACAGTTCTTAAACTAATGAAAGAGAAAATAATCCCTATATTGACAAAATCAATGAGAAAGAAACCTATTAAAACTACTGTCAAGAATGCTTGAGTTGAATCTGAAACCAGAATTATTTTTTTTCTGTCAAATTTATCTGCTAATACTCCTGCGATTGGAATAAAAAATATTCTAGGAAACATCAAAAAGAAATTTGCCCATGAAAGTATAATCAGGCTCCCAGTTTCTACTGTAATCCAAACAATTATTACAAACTGAACAATTGAAGAGCCTAACAATGAGGCCAACTGCCCACCCCAAAAATAGAGATACCCTTTTAGAGTGCTGTTGTCAACTATCCCTTCTAATTTTTCCATATCATATCCCCTAATTTCCTTTTTCCCTAATTTCCTATTTTTCTATTCTTTTTTACTCCTTATTTCCTAATTTCACCTTATTAACAATAATACTTCTTTAATTTTGTATTTTTACATTTTATCAATTAATTCAAAAAGCTTAGAAAGAACATCTTCGGAAGAATTCTTATACTTAAACACACCTTCTTCTAAATCTCCTTCAATTCCCTCCGCGGCCAACTCATAGATTAAGTTTTCAGCCTCTTCTATTGGAATATTAAGCGTTTGAGAAAGTTTGTCTATGGGAATTGATTTTTGAAGTTTTAACAACCCCTGAATTCTCTTCTTTATACGTTCTTTATCGACTTCATCTGAAACCATTACTTTAATTTGTGGAGAGTCTTTGCCTTTAGCATATTTGTTCGCCATTTGTTTTGCAAAATCTTTAATTTCTGATTTGTCCACAGCTCTTTCAATATCTCTACCAACCCTTTCCCATTTCTTCCCCAACTCTTCCAATTTACTAATATCTCCTATATTGTTTTTAACAAATTTCATAGATTTTCTTACCAATTCCGAGACTGAAGCACCTAAATCTTCTGCCCAATCCTTCCATTCTTCACTCATATCAGGATCGACAGATATGTTTATTCGTTTTACTGCTTTTTCTACTTTTTTTCTTACTTTTCTATCAAATTTAGCTTCGTGCCCTTCAATTTTACTTTTAAGGCGTTCTAATTTATCCTTCGCTTTTTCAATATGATCTGTAGCACCATCTCCATATGTTTCTAATTCTCCCCTAATATCTCCTAATTCCTCGAGCAACTCTTCTCGTTCTTCGATTAAATCTTCTAAATCATCTTTCAAATCTTCTTTAATATCGTCAGCTTCTTCCGCTAAATCTTCCATGACATCTTTTAAATCATCATGAATATCTTCTAATTCATCTATAAGTTTATCGCGTATGCTACTTTTTTCCCATTTGACTTTCCCATACTCTTCTTTTTCTTCCTTCTCTTCTCCTTCAAATCCTTCTTTTTCATTGGACATATATATTCCCCCTTCTTATTTTTCAATAAAATCCGGATTGTTCAAATCATCTGCTGAAATTTGAACAGGATCATGGTTTAAAATTGATCTCTCATCTTTCTGAATCGAATCAATATAATAAACCCTACCTACAACTTCTGTATTCCTTCCGATAATTATATTTCTTCCCATTACATTACCTTTGACTAAGGTTCTTACAAGATTTATGTTTTTCTTACCAAAAACATTTCCATATACCTTAACTGGATGCTGAAATGCTCTTCTCTTACCTAAAACCCGTCCGATTATTATATCGATATTTTTTCCTTTGACATCTCCATAAATTGTACTAGATCCTGTAATATTAATTGTTCTTTCTGAAAAAATACTTCCTTTGATAGTTGATGATCCAGTAAATTTAATTCCCTCAAGAGCTTGGATATTATCTCCTGCTCTAAATGATCCTGAACTTTTTAAAAAACCTTGAATTGATATCTCTCCCTCTATTCTAGTTGACCCGGAGGAACCCATATCACCTTCTCCATTAAGAGAACTCCCAAGTCTGAATGATCCAGAGGTATGAATATCCCCATGTACTGTTAGAGTTCCTGATCCTCTAAATGAACCAGTGGAGTGAAATCCATTACACTCAAAATTTCCCTCAATCCTTGTTGAACCTGAAGTATTTAGATCTTCGTCTATTTTACCTCCTGAAAGCCTTCCTGAACCTGTAATTTTCATATTTTCCAACCTTGACTATTACAATTTAAAAATATATATAAATAATTGGTTCCCTAAACATCATTTTGGAGTAGGTGTTGTTTTTCACATATTCCAATTCTTCAGAACTGTTTGATTTTTTCATGATTTTTTACCTCTTAATTTTCTTTATTAATGTGAACATTTTGATTAACTTTTTCATAATTCTTATAAACGTGATTAAAAATATAAAAAAAAGATTTAATAAAATCTGCGAGTAAAATACATATTCTTAATAATTATTAGATCTTTTCTATCCAATTTTTTTTGATTCATTTTTCTTCCATCCTATTTTTTTTATTTTTTTATTTTTCGTTTCTTAATACACAATTATACACACTGATATATAAATGTTTTGGTTTTGAGTGTGTAGTGATGTGTAATAGAATAAGAAAAATGAGAGATAAGGCGTTCTAATCCCAATAATTGCAGTGTGTAGTGAAAATTTTGGATCGTTTTGCATTACACATTATTGAAAAATCTAAAAGGAGAACTAAATCATTCTATTCGATTGGAGTTTTCTAGTTTTTAAGAAAAAAAATAAATAATAACCCAATCCAAATATGCTTATTGTAAACATAATTGTCATATAACACAATGCTGTAGATAAGTTAATATCCCACAATCCAATTCCTCCTAGGATCGCTGCTGTTAAAACAATAAGCGGGGTATAAAGATACATTCTTGTAGTCATGGATGATTTAAGTAATTCTTTCAAGAATTTATCGGAATTTCTAATAAATTTTATCTCTTT
Organism: Promethearchaeota archaeon; assembly: GCA_048940805.1. Lineage (GTDB taxonomy): Archaea > Asgardarchaeota > Lokiarchaeia > Sigyniarchaeales > SOKP01 > Loki-b32. The sequence continues at coordinate 8,019 of JBHLOF010000101.1, read as the reverse complement.
AAATATATTGGCGCGGCTGAAATCATTTTTTGCCGACTCAATGGTACAGTTATTGATATTATTGTTATGACTAGAAACCAATCCTAAATAATTAAGGTCACATTTTTGAATAGTATTATGCTCTGACTTATGTAATTCCAACGCTACTTGTATTTTGCAATTGTCTATTTCAATGTGCAAGCTCTTATTTAAAAGTAATAAATCAATTTTACATCCTGAAATTCTCACTGATTGGCATTTTTCTAATTTTAAATAATAAATATTACAATTTTGAAAGATAACATGAACATCAGAATCCCGAACGATAATATCATGATTATCGGGAAAGATACTCACGCTCGTAATAATATAGGGATCTTCCATTAGTCCTGAACCTTTAATACCTTTCAGGTCAAGGAACTCACTAAGTGTATCTATCGTAAATTTCATTTTATTTTTGCTGATCGCACTCATAAGAACTATTTTTTTTTATCTTTATAAAAATTTTTTAATTATTTAAGGAAAAATATTACTAATCAAAATTTATAATCTAAGAATATGCTTAATTGATCAATAAAAAGTATTATATTAGGAGAGGAACGGTTCTATTCTCCTTCTACGTAAGTAAGTATCAGTGTGGAGTAATCATATATTGTAAAAAAAGTTTTAAGTTAGATTTTTTTCTCACTCGATTTAACCTTTCATAAAATGACCGATGTAGTCTCTCTTACGAACTAATTATATAATTCTAATTGATGGTCCTTCTAAGAATGCTAAGAAAGGATTAGGGTATGATTATATTATAGCGTGGATTAATCTCTTTCATCATTTTTTTTCACAAGAAAGAATCCAACAATAATAAGGGTTGATCCAATAAACGGACCTATCACACCAAAATTAGGAGAATAAAACTGCCAATGACTAGCCCCCCACAATATATTATAAAACACTTCCATCTTGATAATCCAAGTTAGTGTTGATAATACAATAAGTATCCCAAATAATAACCAATATTTTTTTAATTTTAGATAACTCTTTGAATTTCTTTTATACTTCAAAGTTAATAATATCAAGATAATACTACTCGTGAAATTTATTAAAGATAAGGTAATAGAAAGGAATAATAGTATGAGTTCTTCCCTCCAAAGAATGAATTCTATATTTGATTCTAATCTCAAACCTAATTGAAACATCCACTGAATAGAAAAACTACCTGAATAATATAAAGTAGTTGCTGGAGTAAAAAGTGAAATGAGAGCAATTAAACTTCCTATAATAGGAAGCAACCATAAATTTTTTTTAAAATAACTCATAAAAAACTATTCCTCTCGATATGCAATAAATAATTCATTAGAAAAAGTGTATTTAAATTTTTTTAAAATTCTGTGAAAAGTATTTCAAGGATCTATAATATCTTGAATTACATTTGTTATTCAATCTTGAAGAGTAATTTTAAACGATTTACATTTGAGGTTAAGATCACTCCTCCTCTTAAACCTGTGATTAATGAGATTTTTAATATCTTGAATAATAAATTTAAATTTTGTTAGATAAGGATTAAAAATAAAAAAAAAGAGTTGTATTCTTAAGTATATCAAATCAAGCCTTTTCAGTATATAGTTTGAAGTTTACGTGACCTATTCCTCCAGCTTCCAGCCCTGGATCCAAACATCCCGCGAATCCGGCGAAGATCGAGTCATTGAGTTCATCTAAATTATCAACATTTTTGCTATATAGTTCTATACCGCGTTCCCAAGCCTGTTGCACAGAAATGAGTACAGGAATGAGTGCTCTAGGGCAGAGAGGACAAGTGGTTTCCTTTGGATTTAAGAACGGGTCAAAGACAATCTTATCTCCTACCTTGATTTGCGCGAAGCAGTATTTGGAAGATGTAACCTCCGCTATGATTTTATATCCCATTGATTTCGCTGCATTTGCAAATAACTTTTCAATATTCCGTGGAACCTTAGCCATGTCTTCATCAGATACACCAATCACATTTTTTAAAACATTTTTTGCTATCTCATCCATATTTTTCACTCTCGATTAAGTTTTTACAAACCTAGGATTGAATTTCATAAGTACTATAAAAAATTATAATATACTATTTAAACATTTTTACACTCCCTTTGACTTTTAACGCTGAAACGGACTTTCATAGAATTTTGAGAATAATTTCTATTGTAATGTATTTCCTAACGTGCTTTTTTGACTTCTCATACATTGTATTTCTTTATTTTTTGCCCATTATAAGTTGATACTCAAATAATCTTTTTTTTCGAAATTTTTCTCTTTTGAACTAAAATTGTAAACGTTAATTGAAAAATAAGGATAACAGGAAATAAAGAATATCCTGGTAAATAATTAAATTCTCCACCACAAAAATTATTTTCAATATTATTTCCTTCACAATTTTCCTCAAAGATACAAATTTTGTTTAACTCTAAATTGTTGTCCGAAACATTATTGAAATTACTCCCTTCGAGAAAAATACCATAAACGTTGAATTTATTTGTGTTATTTGCGATAATATTGTCATCACTCCCGAATAGAGAAATTCCACTTAAAATATTATTATTTGCGAAGTTTTCCGATAGATTATTTCTCTGGCTTGAAATTAATGTTATTCCGTTACCCCAGTTTTCATTAATTGTATTATTAATTACATCGTTATCATTACTATCTGATAAAACAGTACCATTTGTATTTCGGTAAAAAATGTTCTCGATAATATCATTGTTATTGCTTTCTGATAAATCCAATCCGATATCATTGCCATTAATTGAATTATTTAAGAATGTGTTCCTGCTACTTTTGTCTAAATATACACCTTGTTGGTTATTTCCATTGATATAATTTTTTGAGAAATTATTATAACTACATCCAGAGATTAATCGAATCCCTATATGGTTTTGATTAACGGTGTTTTTTATAAAGGTATTGCTACTAGAATCATACATGTTTATCCCAAACCAATTATTTTTAAACAAATTATTAGATACATAATTTTCATTACAATTATAATCTAAATTTAATCCTTCACCATACATGCTTGAGGCACGATTTCCTGAGATATTGTTATTGTCGCAATTCTCAATTTGAATCCCTACTCCATTATTGTTTGCCAAATTATCGAAAATTTTGTTGTTATCACTATGCCTTAAATATATCCCATACCAATAATAAATTTCATTATAGTTTGCTGTATTCCCCACAATTAAATTATTTTCGCTATAAAGTAATTTGATACCCGCTTTTTGATTGTTATTAGCTTTATTTCCTGAAATTGTGTTATTGATGCTCTGATAAAGGTATATCCCATGTTTATTTCTATTTGCCTCGTTATTAGAGATAGTGTTATGATTACTGTAATATAGAGAAATCTCACCACCATTGTTAATTGTTAAGTCAGTAATAGATGAATAACTACAATTTACCAATAATATTTGCCCCTTATCTGTAAAATTATTTGGTTGTAGGTATGTTTCATGTATAAAATAACCAATAGGCTTTCCATTCACTCGATTATCTAAACTAAATTGATTAGAACTTATTACATCAAGTGTACCACCAAAACTAATTGCATCACTATTCATTAAATTTCCTGAAATATTATTGTCTCGTCCACTAATGTATATCCCATAGTTATCATTGTTACGTATAGAATTGTTTAATAGTGTGTTATTATTACTATTCCTCAAACAAATTCCATCTCCAAGGTTTGAAATTAGAGTATTATTGAATATCAATCCATTACTAGAATCACGGATATGAATACCTGCTGTGTCTCCTGACCCTGATCGAGTTATGGTACAATTTTCTATCCTAAAAAAGACATTAGATTTATAAATATAAATCCCACTCCCTGACCAATCACAATCTATCTCTAAATCTTCAATAACATAAGGATCAGCAAAAGTGCCTGAGCCTGTACAGATTCCCGCGCTCTTAGCAGTGAGCCAATCAGAATTACTATATAGATATATTTCTCCAGAGATTTTTGAGGTTTTGAAATAATCGATATTATTTTCAAAAAAATTTTCATAGTTCGTACTTGAATGATTGTTTCCAATAGTAAAAATTGAAAGAATATTGCTAAAAAAAATTAGAGATACTATAACAGTTTCCAGAATGAATGTACCATGTTGTTTTACCTTTGGAAAGGATTTCATAATTGTTACATAATTACCGAGACATTATTGTCCAATAATTATGATCCTATTAATTTAAAATTATTTGATTATTAAATGTTGGTTCAGCAATATATTAAAATAAAAAAAAAGGAAAAAAAAGTTTTAACAAAATTTTGGAACATAATACATATTCTCAATAATAATCTTTTCTTTCCAATTTAGTCTTTTCATTTCATCTTTTTAACAACTTATTTGAATATAACATATTTGTCGTTGTAAATCTTAATTATCCTTTGGATAATATTTATTGAGTAACCC
>JBHLOF010000101.1:0-3489 GCA_048940805.1 Promethearchaeota archaeon | reverse complement strand
AAATTTCCTCTGGAAATACAATTATTCCCGCGCAGGTACTTCTTCTCCTACAAGCACAGCAGCCATACAACCAAAACATGAGAAAATAATCAGAAATGCAAAACTTAAATTATAGCAATTGAAATCATTACTTTTATAACAAGAAGTACTTATATAGAAATAAGCTATTAAGAAACCAATAAAAAGGATATAGGAAATAATCATTAAAGATGTCTTTATTTTCTTTACAAACTTTTTCTTTGGTTTTAATTTCTTTCCAGTAATTAAGCGTAGTTCACATCTTTGGCATAATACTGAGTTTTCCTCGATTTCCGAACCACACATCTCACAATAAGACATGACACTATAAATTGTAAATATTAGGATCAGATTAAATCTTAGGATTTGACATGCAATTTGTTTTAATTTTTGTTAAATTTTTCTTTAGAGGTATTTATTATCAAAACTCGATGAAAAAGTAAAAATCTAAATAGAAACAATCATTATCTTAAATGATTATAAAGATATGTTTAAAATTTAACTCAATTTTAAATTTTGAAGTCGTATAATAGTTTTATACGAAACATATTCCGATTTTGACTACAAATAAATGGTTTAATTCTTTATATTTACGGCAAATCGGATTTATAATTTTAAATAATTAGAAGATGAAAAGAGTCGAAGATATATGCCTAAGATGAAAAAGAAAAAACAAAAGAAAGGACGTAGGACTTACACTCCCGCACCAACTCCAACAGTATCGAGAGTAAAAATGCCTTATAGAAAGAATGGAGAGATGTTTGCGCGAATTGTTGAGATATATGGTCAAGAACGGATGGGAGTTTTTTGTGAAGATGGAAAACATCGCATAGGGAGAATCAGAGGCAAAATTAAAAAAAGAGTGTGGATGAGAAAAGGGGATTTAGTTTTAATAAATCCATGGGAATTTGAAACGCGGGTTGAGGGTAAACAAGAAAAATGTGAAATTTATTGGAGATATTTACGACATGAAGTTTCTTATTTGGAACGTAATGGAAGAATTCCTAAATCTTTAGATATTAATAACATTCCAATTATCTAAAATCTTATTTAAGAATTTAAAAAAAAGATAAGATTCGATAACAATCGCAAAACAAGGTCTTACTAATTACTACCTACTACTTATTATACATTATTTTTTTTATTGATTTTTAACAAAAAGAAGCTTAATATCGAAAATCTCGAATTTGACGTGGAGCAGCTTCAGTTACTACTACATTACTTGCAGCAGGACCTTTATCACCTTGAGTGATCTCAAATTCTACTCTATCATTTTCATTAAGTGTAGCAAATTCATCAGCTTTCTTAATAATGGCACTGTGATGAACGAATATATCTCCTTCCTCTTCAGTTGCTATAAATCCATAACCTTTACGGTTATTAAACCATTTAACTGTACCTTCAGTCAATTTTACTACCAATTTTTGTATAAATTAAATTTTTTTTAGTTCATATTGAACTGATAAAAAAAATGAAGGATCATGTAAATACCTTATGATTTTCTAATTTTCCAAGTTGATCTTTAAGGAATTGACTCTATGAAATTCAAGGACAAAAATTCTAAATTTTTTTTTTTTAGATATTGAGAAATTGTTTCAATATAATGATTTGAAGATGCACCCAACAGGTATTTGAATAATTGGGATTTTAGGAAAAATATTTTCAAGGTACTTTGCAAGTGTTCTCATTCCTGGTTCTTCTGATAAGGAATGATTTACAATTATTAAAGGAATTCCAGTGTCTATCGACCATTGACCCGATTCCCAGAACAATGTACCATCATCGGTCAATAGAATTGCTTCTCCACCTAATTCATACATATCTCGATAATTCGATGCTGCGCCGGTTGCTATTGCGATTTTAGTAATTTTTTTATCTAAGTCCCCAATAACTTGAATTGAGTCTTGACCGAGAGGTTTAATCTTTTCTAAAATCTTTCTACTTAATTGTTCTAACGATATTTCTTCAATTTCATGGAGCTCATAAAAGGGTATAACTTTCAGAGGTTTTCTATTAAATCCCAACCATTTAGCCCAAGCTCCGTGCACACCAATGTCGGGAAAATTATCCCAAAAATCATGACATCTTAACACAACTATATTATTGTTCTCTAGCCATTCCATATTCTTAGTCCAAATGTCAGCACTATCTAACTTTCTTCTTCTAGTAGCCCATCGTGCGTGAGAATCTTTTGCTATAGGACTATCAATAATATTACCCTCATCATCGATTCTTGCGGCAAATAAAGCTTCGTGAGTAATAAATAGATTATATCCTTCTTTTATGGATTTTTTAAGGTTAACTATAGTAGGCATCCATGATACAGCAATCCCTTTTACATCAATTTCTGGATCACCATATAGAAATTGATCTACGGATTTCTCCCAATTAACCCATGTCCCAACATCTTTAAAATGTTTTAGAACTTCAATACATTTCATTTCTCGAATCTCCATTATAATGAAGTATTTAATTTTGTTTATAAAAGAGGATATATTAGGATTATTAATTTCTCCAAATTCATATAATAATTTTTTATAGAATAATCATGAAAGTATTAGTAGTAAGATCCTATATAGCAAATTGGATTGCTTCCCAAAAAGAACAAATACCAGAAGGCGTTGAGTTAATTACTCCAGAAAAGGGAAATGAGGAAGAATTGATAAAACTCGCTCAAGATGCTGATATTATCGTTTGTACCCGATTATCGGCTAATGTTGTGAAGGCAGCAAATAATTTGAAATTAATTCAGAAAACAGGGGCAGGTGTAGATGCCTTACCGTTTGATTCGATCAAAGATAATGTTTTTGTAGCAAATACTTCAGGAGCAAACCCTGTACCTCTAGCTGAAGGTACTATAAGCTTGCTATTTTCTTTAGCCAAAAGAATTGTTCAACGCAATAGATCTTTCCCCGAAATTGATCGAAATCGTGGTACAGAATTACGAGGAAAGAATGTGGGTATCATTGGATTAGGAAGTATTGGTATTGAGATTGCTAAAAGGTTGCAAGCTTTTGAAATGAATATCTATGCTCTTAAAAGGCGTAAATCAGAAGAGTTACAAAGTGAGATGAACCTAGAATTTTTGGGGAGTCCAGAGGATCTTGATTATGTCCTTTCTAAATCAGATTTTATTATAGTGATCGTTCCCCTGACTCCTGAAACGCGAGGTATGATAGGTGAACGCGAACTAAAATTAATGAAACCAACTGCTTATATTATTAATGTGGCAAGAGCGGCAATTATTGATGAAAAAGCCTTATACTTTGCTCTTAAGGAAAACAGGATCGCAGGAGCTGCTATTGATGTATGGTGGTTACCACATTGGTGGGATCCTACATGGAAACCTGAGCTGGATAAACCTTCTAGATATCCATTTTGGGAGTTACCTAACGTAATTTCAACACCTCATAATATCGGATTTGTGGAAATGACTAAATATTCTGGAAATGCTCTTAAAATAATTCTTCA